>JAGLRI010000220.1 GCA_023136395.1 Candidatus Bathyarchaeota archaeon
ATTGGTTACAGTGGTAACACTGGTTATTCTAGGGGCCCTCATCTACATTTTGAAGTAATGGAATTTTTTGGACCAGGTGACGAAGACTATATTACACTCAAAGCAAGGTTTAAAGACTTTCATGATGCATATGAAACAAAATAGGACTATAACTCATACATTAAGCAGGATTTATGCAGTTACGAGATGCATGCATGCGAAAGGGTGAACAACTTAGCAAATCAGCAAACTATCTTATGTGAAACAGTATTGGAAAGTTATATTTGTGGAGGTTCATAGATCTCGGACCTATTGTGCGCGCGGATAAGCTAGCTAGCTCGCATTAGGTCATCATTCCACACTTTCTCTGCTGTAGTCTCTCGTTTTGGCTTGTTACACTTTCGTTAGTTCTTTAGTAATTAAATTCATTAGGTCTTCCATGGTTTTACATTCGTTAATTTCATTAGCAGTAATAAACAAACTAATTTTCTCCCCTTTTCTAAGAAAAACTGCTGGAAATTTTACATCCTTAATAATGTGTGGATGAGTTTTCAGCATTCTTAAAAATTCATCGCGATGGAGGAATTTAGCAGGAATTTCAAGGTTTTCAATAAATGTTTTCCATTCGTTTTTCATCCTTACTTTACCAAATGTAAGGGCGCATAGATTACATTGGTAAGTGCTAAGTGCCACAAATTTGTGTAAACCATCTTTAATTTGATTGAATAAACCACTATCAGCATTATAAACAAGAATCAATTCTGTTTCTGAATTTTTCATTTCGGGACGTTCACGATACATTTTTATCAATCTTTTTTAGCAATCAATAATCTCAATATTTGAGGGTGCACATCAGATATTTAAACCCCTGTTGCTGTTATGAAACAGTCACACAAATTTAAAAAGTTTCTATTTCAAATGTGCTCGTGCTGTGGCGTCACAGTAATAAACAGTTAATTTTAACAATAAAGCAAATATTTTATTGATTTACACAGGATCTATGGTCGATTTGTGAAAAAAAATTGATGATAAGGTAGCTATAACGTTGACGATGGATGGAAATACACATAATTTCTGCAGTGAAACTTGTATGAGTAACTCTCACATAATTAAAACCCTAACTCGAAGAAGTCTAGCTAGCTGGGACCGTGTTTGTTCTTTTCATTACATGTGCGTTTTTTTGTGCTCTTTCATTTCCTCTTCGGTCTTAAATGTTGCACCACACATTTTACATTTGAGTTCTTCTGACAAATTAACTCACCTCCTCATTTTTTTATTTCTGAGCACATTTGTTTGTTTGATTGTGCGCAAGCCCTAATGCATGTATATGGGGTAGTGTAATATAAACGTAAAGCTTGTGGTATGACCTTTGTCACAAAGGAAGAGTAAATGCATACATTTTAAATAATACATAAAGTTACCGAAGGCAGACTTAAACAGGGTGCGTTTGGGTGCCGCAGTCAACGAAACAGACAGCAGAATTCATACGAGCTAATTTTCGATGAGTATTATCCTCGCTGGTGCCCCATCGCAGCTGATGGGTAGTGGGAGTCCTATGAAGGTATATTCTCCTTCAGGCACTTGGGCGAGGTTGAGACCTTCAAAGAGCGTCAGATTGTTGATTAGTACCCGATGTACCTCATCATCCCCTCCAAATTTCTTCACACTCAAATAGTCGCAGCCTAATGTTTTGATGCCAGCCTTAACTAAATATTTAGCCGCGTCAAGTTTAACATGGACGTAATCTCTCCTGAACTCTCTGTAGCCTCGTTTCGAATTCTTCGTCTTCAGAAGTATTATGTCTCCTTCCTCAATTTGATAATCTTTCAGATCCTCTCGATGAATCTCTCTCTTCACGTAGGTAAGGTCCAGCACCTTACATTTCCCAAAAAAACTACCGAGGGGTAATGCTTCTACTCCATCAGCATCTTTTTGGATGTGTAGCTTGGAATCTACATGAGTTCCGGTGTGACTTCCCAAAGTTATCAACGATTCGTTGACTTTGTCCTGTGGGATTGACGAATACCGTTTAATCAAAGGTTCGGGATTCTTTGGATATACTATCATGTTTTCTCTTATCCTCATTGAGACATCGTAGAACTTCACCATCTTTGTTATTCTCCAATT
>JAGLRI010000221.1 GCA_023136395.1 Candidatus Bathyarchaeota archaeon
CTTCCTGCAATAAATTTCAAGTTTCTAGGAATATCCCATGTGAAAGCATTTCGCAAACCTGAAAATGTTATCCGTTTAGTTTCCCTCTGTTTTTCAGTAAAAAATAATGTGAAGGAGATAGTTGCTACCAATACTATTATTCCGCACACAAAAAATGTTCCGTTAAATCCGAAAGATAATAACAAATAAGCAGAAGCAAATGTTCCAAGTGCACCCATTAAGGATGTGAGACCTTGTGTTCGAGCTAAAAGGCCAGTGAAGCCTTTTTTAGTGTAATCGTATATCAATGTCGGATGAAGAGCCATACGTATTGAATTAGAGGTGTCCCGTAATATCTTGACAATAGTCAGTTCCCAGATTCTACGCATGACAGGTGTTACTAGTGTGGTTATGAATGCTAAGGAAATAGAAAAACTGTAGTATTTTTTTCTCCCAGATAAATCAGAAAGCCAACCAAGAATTACTCCAATGATAGCCATAGCTACAGATGCAACTGAAAAGATAATACCCATACTTCCAAGTGAAATACCTATATCTTGTAGAAAGAATGGATAAACAAACTGGTACAGCCCATTTGCTACACCGATAAGAACAGCTACAAGTATTAACACGAGAGTATTCCTATTCATTTAAATCAAAACCAACTTCTAACCAATCTATATGTTCATAAATAGAAGAGAATGCACTTGCTAATGATTAAGCAAATCTTTAAAAAAAGTTTTAAGAGTGGATATTCTCACGTTACTCTGTTTCTCTCGTTCCATATCTCTAACCACCACAAAGCCCTCTTCAACTTCTTTTATCCCAACTATTAAAGTATAGGGTATTCCCTTTTTATCAGCGTATTTAAGCTGATCAATAAACTTTCTTCCCATAACATCGACTTCAGTTGGTATTTCAGCTTTTCTCAACGTTTGGGTTATCTCTATAGCTAGAGGACTCATCTTGGCATCTATAGTTGCCACAAAAACTTTAGTAAATGTTTTTGGAAGGCTAAACAGGTTCTTTCTTTCCATTAATTGTACAATTCTATCGATACCAAGCGATATACCAGTAGCTGGTGTAGGTACACCACCATAAAGTTCTATCAATTTGTCGTATCTTCCTCCCCCAGCTACACTACCCACATCCTCACATCCCTCAATGGTTAATTCAAATATCGGTCCTGTGTAATAGTCCAAGCCTCTCGCTAGACTAAAGGTGATTATTATTCGCTTTGCAATGCCAAAGGATTCGGCTTTATCAACAATTTGTTTTAATTCGTCTAATCCTTGTTCCCCAATAGTGTTTTTTAGAATCTTTCTTACAGACTTGTTTTCCACAATTTTATTTCCCTTCATTTCCACAAATTTTAATAGATTCTCTACTTTTTCCGCTGTTTCTTTTATCCCCTTTAGCTCGGTTATAAGCTCCTTTTTCACGTTTTCTAAACCAATTTTTTCTAATTTATCTATAATTCTAAAGGTCGCCAGATTCTTGGAAGGGGGAATGCCTACTGCCTTAATTAATCCCTCTAAAACTTTTCTGTTGTTGAGACGAATGATAAAATGTTTAAATCCAAGTGCTTCTAAACAGTCTGAAGCCGCAGCTAATACTTCAGCATCACACTCTGGTTTATTACTGCCCACTATGTCGATGTCTGCTTGCCAGAACTCTCTGAAACGTCTCTCTGCTTCAGGGCGTTCATATCTCCAAACCCGAGATACTTGATATCTTCTAAATGGTTTTGGTAGCGCTGGGTTACTAGCGATTATCCGTGCTAAGGGTACAGTAAAATCAAATCTTAAACCCAGTTCTCTACCTCCTTTATCTTTAAATTTATAAATCTGCGTTTCAACTTCTTCTCCGCATTTAGCCTTAAGAATCTCCCATCTTTCGAATACTGGAGATCCTAAGGGATTGTACCCATATATATCAAAAATTTTTTTAATTGTTTTGATCGTGTATTCTATCTCCCTCATTTTTTCGGGCATAAAATCTCTCGTTCCCCTAGGCGGTTTAAACAATTTTTCTCACCTAAAGATCCATAATTAACTTTGCTTCTTACAAGTAAAAGATCTACTTAAATATGATTATTGAAAGGATACAAAAAAA
>JAGLRI010000222.1 GCA_023136395.1 Candidatus Bathyarchaeota archaeon
CAAGATATTTGGGGATGGTCCTGTGTCCATAAGCATAGAGAATTTTTCTTTGTCTTGTTCCCCTTCCGCAAGGAGGGATAATCCATGTTTAGCTATAAGATCCCCCCTTTTTTTGTTCACTGAATCTTCAACGAGTACTTTCACAGTTAATTTTTTAATCATTTTAAAACGCCATTTTATTAAATTCTTAACCGATGAAATGGTAAATTTTTGTACAGTGAACTTTTTTTGTTAGAGGGAACCTTGATAGTAACTTGTTGTTGGGCATCCTACACATTCTTGTGATTGATATCTCTGGCAGGGTCTACAATCAACCTCGCAGGGAGTCACTGTCCTTTCTTTATGTGTTAGATATTCTCTGACAAGAAGAAATGGAGAGTAGTAAACGTTTCCTATGGGATAGAACTCGGATCTGCGGATTCCTTCACTGCTTCTCAAGGAACATTTTTCCACAGATATACTTTCAAGAGTGTCTTGATCCTCAGCCACTACTAGGGCAATGAGGTTGTATCCACCCAGTGTAGTAAAGATGTGAACCACTCTAGGGCAGTCCTTAAATCTTCCCAAAAGTTTCTGCATAGCATCAGCGCTTTCCATTTCAAGAAGAATGATGGCTGCGTAGAGATTTAATGGTTTTAAATTAACTGAGGCTGAAATCTTAATTATATCTTGTTCTATGAGCTTTTTCACCCTCTTTTTAGCTCCCATGCTTGTATAACCAATGAGCTTTCCCAACGCTTCGAAGGTGGTTCGCCCGTCTAGTTGTAGTTGTGAGACTATCTTGCGATTAACTTCATCCATTAAATCCACCTTTAGTTTATTTTTTAAAAAAAACATATATATATAGTTTATCTACTAAACAAAACGCTCGTTAAAAATGCGCGCGCAAATGAAAAACAAGTCAAAAGGTGATTGAACAAATATCCGGTATCTTTCCTGATGACATATTTATCGCATTACTACCTTCAGCTAATGTATGCTGATGTATTGAATTAACGAATAATTTTTAATTCACAACCTTCTTCCTTTTAGTTGGTTCCTATAGCAAAAAATAATTACATTTTTTAAAATAGAAGGATACATCTATGATCTCCAAAGAAGCTATACATAGGTTTTCTAACGCCGGCTATAGAATAGTGGGGCGTCATTCCGCTGTTGACATTTGTCACTGGACGAAAGAAAGCTTGAGAAAGGACAGGGTTTGTTACAAAGAGAAATGGTATGGCATCGAAAGCCACCGATGTATGGAGATAACCCCAAGTTTGATTTGGTGCACTAACAAATGTCAATTCTGTTGGAGACCATTGGAATATACAATTTGTGATGAACCCGAAGCAGATGATCCCAAGGAAATTATTGATGGTTGTATCAAGGCTAGAAGTTTGCTACTTACGGGATTTAAGGGTAACCCTAACGTGGATAAACGGAAGTGGAACGAGGCTATCAACCCGACAAACGCTGCTATAAGCTTAGCTGGTGAGCCAACTCTATATTCAAGAATTTCCGAATTAATAGACGAATTCAAGAAAAGAGGAATAACAACCTTTCTAGTTACAAATGGAACAAGACCAGATCGCCTACAAACATTAACAACTGAGCCAACCAACCTCTACATAAGTCTATGTGCTCCAGACCAAAAAACTTACATGGTGGTCAATAGACCGCTTATAAAACAGAGTTGGGAAAAACTGAATAAAAGCCTAGAATTAATGAAGAGTTTCAACTGCAGAACCGTGTTAAGGCTTACATTAGTTAAAGGATTGAACTTGAAAGGTATAGATAATTATGCAAAACTAATTTTAAAGGCTGAGCCAAACTTCGTTGAACCAAAAGCATTCATGCATATAGGGGAAGCACAGAATAGGTTGCCGAGAGTAGCTATGCCAACCCACCAAGAAATAATCAAATTTTCCCAAAGACTCTCAAAATTAATAAGCTATCGATTTAAAGATCACTCCCCCCAAAGTCGTGTGGTATTACTATCAAAAAATTAACTGAAAAGAAAGGCTCTCCCAAGTCACCATTATTTTTTACGAGACCATTGG
>JAGLRI010000223.1 GCA_023136395.1 Candidatus Bathyarchaeota archaeon
TTGGGGATGTTGCTCCTATATTTAAGCCATTTACCAGCTGGTGTGATGTCATCTGTGGTTATGCTGTCTCCTAATTTGATGGTAACAAACGCTTCCAAAGTGTCAGGAAGAGGATTGTTTGTTGGGACTTCGCAAATATTTGGGCCTCGTATAATTTGTTTGTTGAGATTTCCTTTATTAAAGATAAGTAGCGGGTTTAATTCTGGATAGTTATCTGGTATGAACTTCGTGTACTGAACAGTGCTGAATATTTCTCTGGGATCACTTATTACTCCAGTAATGGCCGATGCTGCAGCTACCTCAGGACTGCAAAGATAAATCTTAGCGTCCTTAGTTCCACTTCTACCACAGAAGTTCCTGTTAAAAGTAGCTACCCTAACACCTTTTGATCTTGGAGAGTAACCTTGACCAACACAAGGCCCACAAACTTCTTCCGTAATTCGTGCCCCAGCTTTATTTAATACCCTATAGCCTCCACTATTTATTATCAATTGTTTGACCGCTCTAGAACCAGGTGTTACAATGAATTCAACGTTCTTGTTGACTTCCTTTCCTTTTAGACATTCAGCAACGATCATTAAATCGTGATATGAAGAATTTGTGCATCCTCCTACACAAACCTGATTTACATCTATTCCAACCGCTTCTTCAAGAGGAGCAGCTTTACCTAAACCCTTTTCTCCCAGTTTTGGGGCTAAAACGACCATCGGAACTATGGTAGATAAATCTACTTCAACCGTGTCTTTAAATTCAGCAGTAGGTTCCGCCGTAATTGGCTTAAAATCTTCTTGTCGATTCAACGATGATAAAAAGGTTAACGTTCTTTCATCGCTTGGAAAAATTGAAGTGGTAACACCCAATTCAGCGCCCATATTAGCGATAGTAGCTCTTTCTGGAACACTTAATGTTTTCACGCCTTCACCAAAATATTCAAAGACTTTATTCTTATTTTTTGTCCCAAATTCCCGAATTACCCTCAATATTATATCCTTAGCACTAACCCAATCGTTTAATTTTCCCGTAAGACGTATCCCCACTACCTCAGGTGTTTTAAACCTGTAGGGTTGACCTGCCATTGCTAAGGCAACGTCTAATCCACCTACGCCTATTCCGATCGTCCCCATACCTCCCGCGGTAGGAGTATGACTATCAGCACCAAGTAAAGTTCTTCCAGGTGCTGCAAATCTCTCTAAGAATGATTGATGACATATTCCATTACCTAGTTTTGAAAAAATTGCACCGTATTTCTCAGATACACTCTGCAGATAGTCATGATCGTCTGCATTCTCAAAACCCATCTGCACAGCGTTGTGATCGATAAAACTTACAGCTCTTGTTTTTACGGTAGTTACTCCCGTTACTTCAAATTGTAACCAAGCCATTGTACCAGTTGCATCTTGCGTTAGAGTATCATCTATTGTTATTGCAATTTCATTACCAAATTCTAAAATTCCTTCGACCAGATGTTCTCGTAGAATTTTTTCGACAAGTGTTCCTTTCATTTTCCCACTCCCCAAATGTAAACAATCTTTTAATAATGAATTATTTAAGCAGTTAAGTATTCAATATTCAATTCCAAATGGTTTAAAGATTAATTACTCTTTGGTCTTCAAGAAAAAGCAAATCTATGAATTGGTCATAATTTATTAATTCTACATTCGGTATTAGATTGAGAAGAATCCCCCTCTTCTCCACGTCCTTTTTTAGGAGATGGAATTTGACGCCCGCTTCTACAACGTGCTTTATTGCCGTAGAATATTCTGCATTTTTAAGAGCGAGATAAATCGCATCTTGGAATAGGATAACATTCACTTCTTCTTTATTCCTTAATGTTTCAACCATGGACAAAAAATCAAGATCAAAATTTTTTTTAAAAATTAGAGTTTTCATTTTATCACCATCAAAATACAAGAGAGGTTTGTGCATCCAAAATCAATTCTGAGATTTTCTCCCTATTAATGACTTTAGCATTATGAAGAACGTCGCTTACTTTAAAGCCTCTTTCATGTAGAGCTTCCTCTTCAACAAACAAATTAAGATCTA
>JAGLRI010000224.1 GCA_023136395.1 Candidatus Bathyarchaeota archaeon
AGAACAGATTCATTTAACACAGGATTAGACGGAGACGGACCTATTGGTTGTGGTGCATACAAATTTGTTGAAGTAGATACAACTACATCAACAGTTAAATTAGTGAAAAACGATGACTATTTCTTAAAGGCTGAACTAGAAGCTGATTCAATCGATCGTTATACCATCGTAGACTTTTGGGTTACATTCATTGAAGAATTCGAACCCGCCATAGCCGCACTCAAAAACGGTGAAATACATTTCATAGACTCACAATATCACTCTGAAGCGCACTTGAACGAGTTCGATCCAGCATGGGGTGAAACATTCCTATACACATCCAATGGTTGGCAAGAACTCGGTTTCAACATGAGAAATCCAGTGTGGGGTACGGGAGAAGACACCCCATTAGGAACAGCTGAAGCAGCAAAATATTTGAGACAAGCAGTAAGCCATTGTATTCCACGGTACCAGATCGTTGGAGAAATCCTTCAGGGAATTGGTACACCTGGAGATGTACACTCGTTCCCAGGACAAGCATCAAGGCATCCTAATGCAACAGGGGCAGGAAGTCAAATGGAACCATACGCCTTTAACTTGACTCTAGCTAAAGAATTGATAAAGATGGCAGGCTACTCCTATGAAGCTCCACCACCGACATTCATGGCACAATACGGCATATACTTAGTCTTTGGCGCTGGTTTAGTCATCGCTATAGCTGGCACATACTTCTTCGTCAGGAGACCATAAAATCTCCTTCTTTCTTTTTTTTCTTTTTTAAGTAAACAAAGATAGTATTAATCCCATAAGAAAAACTATAGCAGAAGTAATAAGCACAGTATTGATACTTCTCTGTCTAACTTTATATTTTTTAATAGTCCAAGGCTCCCCATCCTTCGAACGTGAGGTCTGTTCCAAAACTTTGCTAACCGAGGCTGAAGAGACTAAATCTAAAGCCCCACCAAGGGTTAATCCTATACCACTTTCAACTAGAAGGAGGAATGAGAGGAAACCAGGTATTATTAGAGGAGTTCTAAAATAGATAACCAAAGATACCCCTACATCGATAGTTAAAACAATCAATGAATAAATAATGCCTTGGCGTAGATAAGGCAAAAAATTTTTAATTTTTTTCAAGTTTACCACATAAATAACGCTTTAGTGTTTTTACTATATGAAAAAACATGTATAAATTGCTGCAACTTCGACATAACTACTCAGTGTTTCGTAGATTAAAAGTCCTCAACAATTTTTATTATATTAGAGGTTATTATCAGTTTTTAGGGTTTCTTCCTCATAGTCCGGTAAAATGTCTTCAACGTTACGGACAACATGAAAAGCATAACCTCCAAGACTGATTATTATCCCTAAAACTCCAGTAATGAAAAACATTACTGCCATGCCTGCCCCCGGCCCAGGTCCAATTAGGCCGCCAAATACGACTGTTAAATTTCCTCCAGGCATCATACCGGGTTCGAAGACATGATCAGCCAGGGGTCCTGACATTAACATAGAGACAGGGGCGCTAATTTGCGAAATTAAACTTCGATTGGCAAATACGCGGCCCTGTACGTCGGGAGCAACTTTGGATTGCCAGATGGTTTGGCTGGAACCGTTTATAATGGGTACAAAAAATAATGTAAAGAAACTGGTTAAAACCCAGAAATGTAGGCTTTGTCCAAGGCTAAAAATTAACAATCCCAACATGGCGAGAGTCATTCCTATTAATATTCCGTGGATTCTACGTTTTGGACCTCCCCATATGCTCAATACAATGCCTCCAACCAATCCTCCAACTCCAAGAGCTGACTCAACAATCCCTAAAATGGTTGTATTATTTGCAGTTCTTGCTAAAATCATGGGTGAAAAAAGGGTTGAAGTAAAAGTTACAGTAAGATTGAGACAGAAAAATATTATTAACAAACCCATTAAGCTGGGTCTTGCATAAATGTAGTGAAAACCATAAACTGACTCTTTCCAAAGGCTTCCCTTGCTTTTACGTCCTTCTTCAGAAGTCAAGGGTTTTGGAAT
>JAGLRI010000225.1 GCA_023136395.1 Candidatus Bathyarchaeota archaeon
ATGCAACTATTTTTGATCATGCGTATGCCGAGGGTATGCCTACAATACCCGTTAGGAGTTCACTATTTACTGGAAGATACACGTTACCCTTCCGGGGGTGGCAACCATTATGGCGAAATGACGTTCTTTTAGCTGAGGTTTTATGGGATCAGGGAATTACCTCTGCTTTGATAACGGATACCTATCACATGCATAAACCTCAGATGGGATTTGGTAGAGGTTTTGATTATGTAAGGTGGATTAGAGGGCAAGAGTGTGATCCCGCTATACTAGGTCCAAACGTTAAGATTGACCTAACTAAATTCAGTGAAAAGAATTGGAAACCCGGAGGATTGTTAGGGAGAGCAAGAAATCCCGAACGCATTTCGAAGGAATATTTTGAGCAATATTTGCGGAACTCGGCTCATTGGAAAAGTGAGGAAGATCACCATGTAGCCAAAGTTGTAAAAGCGGGAATGAACTGGCTTGAAGAAATGATAACTAATGGGAAAAGAGACAACCTCTTTTTATGGCTTGATAGCTTTGATCCTCATGAACCATGGGATCCTCCAAGCAACTATACTGAGATGTATCCAGTTCCTGAATATGATGGTTTACCGATAATAGGTTATGCTGGTGGCGGTGGATTTGTCGAAGATTGGACACTAACTGAGATCCGTCATATACGTTCTCAATATGCTGGATCAATCACGATGGTTGATACATGGACAGGAATATTCCTTGAGAAAGTAGAAGAATTAGGACTGTTAGATAATACTATGATTATTTTCTTGTCAGATCACGGCGAACCTCTGGGTGAACATGGCATAATCAAGAAGATTCGGCCTTGGCCTTACGACGAGCTGTCTCGTATACCTCTCCTAATCTTACTCCCTGATGGAATGGGGAGTAAAAAACATATTAACTCCTTTGTAGGAATGGCTGACATTGCTCCCACTGTCTTAAGCTTCCTACATGTTAAGGTTCCCCCGGTTATGCAAGGAAAGAATCTCTTACCCTTAATACAAGGAAAGAATGAATCTATGAAATATGGGATAAGTGGTTTTTTCAGAAGGTCTTGGAGCATAAGAAACCATGAATATAGCTTCTACCAGTGGCTGGAGACACAATCCGCATCAAAATCCAAAACTAAATCTGAACTTTACAGGTATGATCCAGATTTCATCCCACCTCAACCGTCTAAATATGATCTAGAAATACAAGCTGAAAAGGAAAATCTTATTGAAGATGAACCAGAAATGTCTGATCACCTCAAGAATGAGATGAAGATATTCCTTGAAGAACTTTCTCCTTCACCTGGAGATTTAATGACTAAAGACCTCATGGAACGTAGAACAACAACAAGGAGTTAATCTTTCTTTTTTCGAGCACGTAAATACTAGGTTTGTGGAGTTGACGATGTATGAGTAAACCAAAGAAAGAAGTTAAAAAATATATTCCTAGGGTGGAAATGCAGTGGTTGGGGAAAATTCTCTCCTACGGAGACGAGGATCTCCTCTTCAAATTCAACCACAAGGCACTACAACCAATAATAATGCAGAAGTCCGTGTTACCCTTGGAAGAACGAGCTGGAACCTCTAGGGAGCTCCTAGCAGCTGTAGCATCAGAGTGCATGGTCGAGTGGATGATCATGAGCTTAAAACGGGCTAAAATTCCGATAGAGGAATTTACCACCACAACTGAGGCTAATATGGGAAACGACGAGACAGGTCGTACTATAGTTGAATCCTGTGACACTGTAGTAAACTTGAAGCTTTCAGACGACAAACTAGAAGAGGCAAAAATAATATTAGAACACCTTCTGGAGGTTGGATGCTTAATGAGCCGAAGCCTTGAGAGAGGTATAAAATTACGTTATAAGCTCAATTGGTTGAACAAGTAAATTAGTTCCCACCAACGGAGCGTCTTTGAATTGAACCCAATCGGTCTTTTCATAAAAAACAGAGAGGAAGCTTCAGATGGTTAAAATTTTACAGTATGAGTATCCTAACGGATTTTATT
>JAGLRI010000226.1 GCA_023136395.1 Candidatus Bathyarchaeota archaeon
ATGACACTTTCCAGTTTGCTTACAGACGCGGCATGCATCGCATGGTTTAATTTCTTTTCCTGCTAGAGTGATAAGCTCCGTCTCAGCACCTTCCTCTTCTGCTGCCTCTAAAGCTATTCGTGTGATTGTCTCTGTATTTCCTTTATTCCTTGGGCTTCCAACAATACCGATAATTTTCATATGAACCACCTAATAGCTAGCTAGCATGAGCTTCAATATCGATTTTTTCCATAGGTATTCTCTGTTTATGGTTCATATACTCACCCAAAGTTTCTTTATTATATATCCCTTCTGTATCAATCCTACTTATCTTTTTTTAGTATTTTAATGTGTTAGTACTAAACCTTCTCCACTGAGCTAGCTAGCGTATACATTTTTTGGATTTGCAGGCATACCGGGGGTATTTGACTAGTATTAGATGGTCGGGCGGGCAGGAATTGAACCTGCGACAATCCGGTGTCTGTACGCTTGGTAGCTGAACTTCGTCTACCTATGGTAGGCGTCTACAGCATCTCCGCCAACCTTACATAAGATTGACTCGGGAGCTCTACCAAGCTGAGCTACCGCCCGATCAAATTTTTGAAAATAGCGACTTTCGATATATATGTTTCGTTAATGTCCGGAAATTTTTGCTAGCTAGCTAGCTTAAACCCTTAAAATATGCGATAATATATTGTTTCTTCAAATTTTGAGTTTATAAAATAAACGAATATAAAGATCTTTTATTCATTAAAAAAGTATAATTTAATTATTAACTGGAGAGTGAGAATAGGTATGAACGATTACCAAATTGATCTGATTATCGATGCCCAAGGATTCTCTTGTCCTATGCCAATAGTGAAGACAAACAAGATGATAAAACAAATGAAGAATGGTGCGATTATCAAAGTTTTAAGTACTGATCAGGGAAGTAAAAGGGATTTTGAATCTTGGTGTAAAAAAACTGGAAACACTCTTTTAGAGATGTCAGAAAATGATGACGTTTTTACATATATTATCCAAAAAGGGAGGTGAGTAAGATGAGTGAAAAGAAAAGAAAGATGGTTTTAATGGTGCACTCAGGTACAATGGATAAATTAATACCTGTCTTTCTACTTGCCAGCACAGCACCAGCTTTGGATGTAGAAACACACTTATTCTTCACCTTTTGGGGGTTGAATGCCTTAAAAAAGGGGGGCCTCGAAAATGCAAAACTTCCAGAGTGGATGGGACTAGATACAGATATGATAAAAAAAAGGATGGAAAACATAAAAGCTCCAACATTGCAGAAGCTACTTCAAATGTGCGTGGAATCGGGTAATGTAAAAATTTATGCATGTAGCACAACGATGGAACTTATGAATATTAAGAAAGAGGAGCTTATTCCTGAAGTTGATAGTATATTGGGTGCTGCGTCCTTTTTAGACATAGCTTTGGATGCTGACTTCTCCTTATTCATTTAACTTTGGGAGGTAACAACTTTTTTGCAGGGTACGCTTCTAATAGTCTTGTGTGATTCTCCCTTCCAATATGAAAGCGCTGATCAAGTTTATGAGATAGCACAAGCAGCTCTCAGAAAGGGTCATAAAGTAAACATCTTCATTATGATGGATGGAGTTTACAATCCTATTACATCTCAGAGCGGTAAACCACTTAATTTGATCACTATTTCCGAAAAACTAGAAGACCTAATCAATAAGGGTGTTAAAGTTACAGCATGCAGAGTTTGTATGGAGCTTCGTGGTGTCGAGGAAAAATTGTTTCCGAAGGGATTAGATGTTGGGGGAATCTTCGACCTTTCGGACATGATAGCTAATTCCGATGTCGTAATAAACTTCGTGTGAAGGGGTTAAGATGTCCGAAAAGAACGTTTTGATAATTATAAAATCAACACCATTTCGACGTATAAACTATTACGAAGCATTACGTGTAGCTGTAGGACTCTGGGAACATACTGTAAGCGTGATATGGATGGGAGACGGAATATATGCTGCTTTAAATAGTATGGA
>JAGLRI010000227.1 GCA_023136395.1 Candidatus Bathyarchaeota archaeon
CAATTTCAACAATTGGAGAATATTTTACTAGGTTAGGATTATTAGGAAGACAATTAAAAGACGGTAGAGCAGAGATTACTTTTGAAGAGCAACACACCATTTCACGTAATGGTTTTATGGAGTGGTTCAAACATTATCTTAAACCATGAAGAGGATTGTGAACAATTATAGTATATACCTTTAAAAATTTTTGTTGCTAAAAGAGCAAATAATGCATGCATCTGAGTGTTGTGTTAAATACAAATCCAGAAGAATTCGACGTATTCGGGAGAATTTAATATGCGAACGTCAGATGGTAGATGAATGTGGTTACCTTTAAAGAATTTATATTGAAAATCACCCGCTTCATAAACGAATCCACAGCGACCTACTCCTTTGTCTTCATCTATCCGCTCAACCCAATAATTTTTTACAACATCAGCGGTGCCGATGCTCTCGTACCATTGTAAGTCATATGTAATGTTTTCGTGATCACCTAAGGTCATAATTACGTCTATGGCAGTTGTTACATTTTCTGTTATAACATCATTCCGTAAGTTATGAGGTGTTACTTCAACATTTTCAAATTCTTTTGTGAATGAATTGCCTCTTATGATTACTTTTGGAATGATCAATTTGCCGTTGTTTTGGTTTCGTCGTATTCTTTCTTCTCTCCATACGGAATATATGCTCTCTAAATCAGAAGATGACCGTAGTTTGTAAAAGATGAGGGTGGTGCCGTCTTTCCAGGGATAGTGATCAGGTCTGAAGACATTATCCTCCGACCATCCGCCACTGTAATAAGCTTGGTACCACCAATTTTGTTCCTCATTTAGTGAATCAATGACGTGAGTGTTCATCGATTCATCGAAATGATAGTTTAATTTGATCATTCCTTCGTTGTCGAGATGAACTAAAACATCAAACATGGAGAAGTATCCGGAATTGAAAAGATCTGATCTTACTGTTTCGACTTTTGAAGAGTCAAAAGTAAATTTTTTTCCATTGATTATTATTTCGCCATCTTCCGTGGGCAGTGTACTTTCGGGTATTTCAGGGGGCCCAGGATATGCATGAGACATTTGATAAGACCACATCGCAAAACTGGAGACACTAATGATTGTAATCATCATTACAATAGCGAAAGACTTTGAAATTATAATTTTTACAGGCATCTTCTTACATTCACGCAAGAGTAAGAGTGCAGAGTACTATAAAAATCGCAATAATCCGTTACAGATCACGCTCCAAGCGTATTTACGTACAAAACAAGGCTTATTGTGGTTATACTCGCAACAAGAAGTAAGGTATCGGTCAGCAGATTAGACCGTTTTTTTCTGAGAAACGCCATTTTCCCCCCTAAGGCTATGTGAATAATGTGTATGATGATTAAGTATATGTCTAATCTTACATGTTGGAATAAGGGGAAAAATGGATTTAATGCGGGTAGATAAAAATTAAATCCGGTTAAAATTACTAGAAGAGATACGATTAAAACCAAATAACCTGTAATTTTTTGGGATAGTTTAAATAATAAAAACGAACTGGGTTGTTTTCTCCAATTTTTTCGAAAAAGTGAAAACCATTGAGAGCGAAAAAATAGCTCCACGACTATAACATGAAAGAAGACTTGTATCGTAAACAATAAACCTAGCCAAAGGTGGATGTTTCTGATAAAAAACCAGAGAGGCGTTAATTTTTCAAAAATAGGTCGTGTAAATCCGTATCCCGACACGATCATAATTAAGGTAAATACCGCTAAGATCCAGGAGAAAATTCTATTAAGTTTTAACAAACGCGAAGCCAAAAAATAAACTCCACACCTTCATGCCCGATTTTACAAGCATTTTTTATAACCATTACAAGCATGCGTTCTTATATACCCATTTTGAAGAATAATCCAGCTAGCTAGCTAAGCACCAAAATGTTTCCCAATCACAGAGGATGCAGTTGAAAAAATTCAGAAACACCGCTCTCTTTCTCGGCTCCTGTGCATATAAGGTTT
>JAGLRI010000228.1 GCA_023136395.1 Candidatus Bathyarchaeota archaeon
CCGCCGCCTCCGCCACCACCCCCGGAACCGAAGAGCGTGCTTATAGTATCCCGTGTTAGGAACGCCTTATAGTTTCTGGATTGCCTCTTCCAGAATTTTTTGAAATCGTCGATTACCTTCAACTAAATAGAACCTCTAACTAGCTTTGAGACTACTCATAAATTTGATTTCTTCGACCTTGCTTTTGTTTTCCTTAATACATAAAAAGGTTTCCTCATCATAGTTCGATTTTTTGGATTTGATTGCATGCATAAGCTTAAGATACGAGTTACTACACTACCTACGGCTATATCTGTACACAGAACCCGCGATAATTAGTGCTCCAATGACGACGATTATGAGTCCCCAGAAGTATGGTTCAATTGCTTCACGTAACTCGGGTGGAATAAATCCCGGTACAAAGGAAAGTCCTACAATTAAAATTATTATACCGAAGAGGATACCAGCGAAGGCACCCCCGTGAGGAAACCCAAAACACTCATCTTCCACACGCTCTCCAAATTGTTCTCCCCATTTCTCTGCACGTCTCCCAAATTCTTCTCCCCACTCTTCTACCTGTCTTTCCCAGCCTTCCTCCCGTAAAACCAAGTTTATCCCACAATTAACACAGAATTTGGCGTCCTCTTTATTTTGGGTGCCACATTTATGACAATAAACCATCGACGTTCACACCAACATTTTTCACTTTAAAATAGATAGCTAGCTATAGTCTCTATTGTTGTAATGATCTCGCGTGCGTATCTTAGCAAACACAAAATGTTAGTCATAATCTTTCGAGAGTTTGTATGGTTGACTTGTGCGATACTTATACCCGCTTGTACGTAAAGGACGGATTCTATTTCAGTTCCCTCTTTGCCTCGTCTGCATTCCACCCTTCATGAACGATTCTATGTAATGCCCGCACCATTTTTGTGGGATTGGGAGCTTGGAAAACATTCCTTCCCATCGATGCACCAGCACCTCCAGCTTGTATAGCTTCCCACACCATTCGGAGTATATCATCTTGTGTTTCAATTTTAGGACCTCCTGCGATAACCACGGGTGCTTGACACCCCTCTACAACCTCCTTGAAACTATCGATATCACCAGTATAATTTGTTTTTATTATGTCCGCTCCGAGTTCTGATCCGATTCTTGCGACGAGTTTCACCGCTTCAACATCATGTTCTGACTCCACTATCTTTCCTCTAGGATACATCATTGCAACTAAAGGCATACCCCACTTCATACATTTCCTGGAAACGTTCCCTAGAATTATCATCATCTCTCCTTCGTTCTCATCTCCGATGTTAATATGAACACTCACTGCGTCAGCTCCTATTATCAAGGCTTCTTCTACTGTCATGACCTGAACCTTATTGTTTGGATTAGGACTCAGTTTCGAACTACCCATCAGATGTAAGATGAGTCCTATGTCTTGCCCATAGGCGCGATGACCATGAAGAGGTAGACCAATATGACCCAGAACCGCATCAGCTCCTCCTTCTGCAACTTTATTGACCATATCTGACATGTTTATAAGACCTGGTAGAGGACCCAAAGTCACACCATGATCCATGGGGACAATTATGGTCTTTTTCGTATCACGATTCATTATTCTCTCAAGTCTAATCACCTTACCGATCTGACTCAATTCCTACACTTCCCATTGATTTCTTCTATTCTTTCATCTACTGGATTTACTGTGGTTTTCTCCTCATTTTTGTTTATCTAGGTTTACAGATTATCTCTTTCAAATCTCTTCTTTCAGGTTTTTCTGGGAGCGTATTGAATCGTTCACTTTTTCTCGGAATTATAACTAACGCCGTGTCTGCACCTCCCCCTTCTTTGAAACGTATGGTTCCGGTGCCTGCTACGGCAACAACCTCCTCTCCCTCACGAACAACTCCCTTCTCCGCAGCCATCATGCAGATATCCATGCAAACTTTGACTCCCTCAGACAACTTCCTGAAAGCATTTTTCATTA
>JAGLRI010000229.1 GCA_023136395.1 Candidatus Bathyarchaeota archaeon
GGGTTTCCTTGAAATCTCTTCATTAAAGGTCTTCCTCAGGATTCATTTAAAAATTTTATTAGATTCTTATAGGTAGAAACTGCAAATTTAAAAACTTTGGTTCCGTACACGTTTTTTTTAACTCTTGACTGTCGGTATTCCGACAAGTTCGTCTAAGATTTTTCTTAACGTTAAAATTCCCACCAAGCATCCTTCTTTATCTACTACTGGAAGATGTCGTATATTATTTAAACTCATGAGCCTCTTAGCCTCTGCGTATGAAGCATCTTCCTTTATTGTCAGGACGTTTGTTGACATGACCTTTCTTAGGAGCGTGTTTAGGGGAATTTTTTTGACTGCGCTTCTGAGGGCGTCTCGTTCTGTAAATATTCCCTTACATTTTCTTTTATCGTCCGTAATAATTAGTGATCCAATATGTTTTTCGAAAAGAATTTTGATTGCGTCTTCAATTGTTATCTCCTCTTTTGTTGTTATCACGTTTTTTTCCATTAGATCTTGAACCTTCAACTTCACCACACTCTTTTTTGCATTCTTTAAATAATTGTATATTTTATTGCTGCATTATTTTATTCAGATTTTTCTCAACTAATTAAATTGCTAACTCTTCAGCTAAGCGTAATAGATTCAGATCAAGAGGTTTTTCACTTTCGCAAACGTATTTTAAGCTTCTAGATTCGATTCTATCTTTCTTGAGGCCCACCATCTTATTCCTTTCGTCGTTTAAAACCATTTTGACAGCTTCTGAACCAAAAAGACTTGCAAGTAAACGACTCCTAGCTGTGGGGGATCCTCCTCTCTGAATGTAACCCAAACTAGTCAACCTGACTTCATAGCCACAAGTTGTTCTGATCACATCCACAACTTCTTGGGTCTTTCCAACCCCCTCAGCTATTACTATGATGCTATATCTCTTTCCTTTATTATGACTCTCTTTGAGCCTATCACAAACCATACCAAGATCTCTCTTTTCTTCTGGAACTATGATTTTCTCTGCTCCAGCCGTCAATCCTACCTCCAAGGCAAGAAAACCTCTTTTTTTACCCATAACCTCAACTACGAAGACCCTGCCATGAGACATGGCAGTATCTCGAATCTTATCAATAGCTGACAAAGCGGTGTTTACCGCAGTGTCAAATCCAATTGTTGTGTCGGTACCCGCGACATCGTTGTCTATAGTCGCTGGGATACCAATGATAGGAATGTCACATACTCCGCTAAGGTCTAAAGCTCCTCTAAATGATCCATCACCACCTATTACAATAAGGGCGTCTATAGCATTTACTTCTAGATTTTCAGCCGCCTTTCGAACTCCTTCATCGGTCATAAATTCTTTACACCGTTCTGTTCCGAGGATGGTGCCACCTAAATGTATGACACTCCCTACTAAACGGAGGTTTAAACGTTGCATTTCATTGTTTAATAATCCTGCATAGCCTCTTTTGATGCCTAGAACCTCAAAACCAAGGGGGATAGCTGTTCGCACAACTGCACGGATGGCTGCATTCATGCCAGGCGCATCTGCGCCACTAGTTACTATTCCTATTCTTTTCATGTAGTTTCTATCCTTTCATCCCTTTTTATTTAGGGTAAACAGGGTTCTTCTCAGCTTTTTGCTTTTCTTCTTTACATACTACTATACAATAGAAGCATGACCTGAAAAATTAATTATAATCCTTGCATGGAAAAACCGTTTCAGGCTTGTGATGAAAATCTACCCATAAAGGCTAACCGTAAATCATAACGAAAAAAATGACTTTCAAGGCATCAATTCGCTAAATTCGTACGTGGCTACGCATACGACTGTATCTGCTCCTCCATAGTAGATGAGGAGTCGATCATCCATCAAGACCGCCCCACAACTAAAAACAACATTAGACACGTTTCTTAAACGTTCATAGTCTATGGTGGGCT
>JAGLRI010000023.1 GCA_023136395.1 Candidatus Bathyarchaeota archaeon
AGAAGAAGAATGTATATGATAGCGCTATAGAGAGGTAATCGTATAGCGTTTCTCCTCTTTTTTATCAATTCATAGATGGAAAAAATTCCCAAACTAAATATATACGCATAAATGAAATGCAAAAGAAACATGAACGTTACAGGTCTTCTAAAAACGAAAAGGGGCATATTTTCAACTAACCATTGAACAAGAAAACCAAATGGAGAATTTAAACCCGTAAAAAAGATTGGGATGAAAAATAATAGAATAAGAATAAAAACAAATATTTCTGAATGCTTTCTTGCGCGTTTCGACAAAAGAGAAAAGGCCCCTATAATAGGCGTTAAGATTGAAATAAAGATGAATAATCCTGTATTATAGATTGGAGCTCCAGGATAACGGACAACCAATGCCGTTCCACTACTAGTTTCAGGTGGAAAAGGATATGCCATTCCACGAATCACATTAAAATAACTGGTAAATTCCTTAGCTGATTGAAGTGAAGCGAGACTATCTATTACATATACTCTTCCTCTATTCAGAGCGGTTTGAATAGTACCGTGAATAAGATTAGGGGCAACCCACCAGATATTGACTAATATAGAAAATGTGAAAAGGAAAATAAATACAACAAAAAAGGATTTTAATTTTCGTTTTTGAACTGCTAAGAAAAATAGATATAAACCCAAAAAAAATACTGTGGCAAGCCCCGATTGTATTACACCCATCCCAGATGTCATTAGCACTGTTACAAGAGAAGCCATACTACAGTACATGATTTTTTTTCCCAAAGAATTACTGGTTGACAATACCGCTTCTCTTGCTAAAAGCAGCTCTAAAGGTAAGAAAGCAATTGTGAATAAAGTAAGTGGTTCAATATCAAACCTAAAAATCAAATAAGGGTTAAACATGTAAAGAAGAGAAGCGATTAAAGCTACAGCTTTTTTTGTTTTTTCAGTTAGAGTTAGTGTTCTCAGCACAAACATGTACATCGAAACTCCAGAAACAAGGAAAAGTAAACAAAAAACAATTGTGTTAGCCATTTCTACGGAAAAAACGAAATTGAAGACATATACAATTGCATGGTATACGAGGTGTGCTTGATAAGCAAAATATTTTCCTCCGAGTAAATGGAAATCCCAAACATAGGTATCCATTTCGATAGATAACTGAGGATTGAAAGGTGGTAAAATGTGATCCCAATGACCAATGAAATTATTACCCAACTTTATCAACATTGTTAAGCTAGCTAGAGTGATGATGATAATCGGCACTTTATGTTTACTCAACTTCTGTAGATTTGAGAATATTTTTTGTTTTAAAGCAACGTTCAAGATTTTCATTCACCAAAAATTTTTAGAAGTAATTGTTAATTTGTATGGTTTTAAAACACACTCAGTTTTTGACGATAAAGTATGCCCGATTGTAACGATTATTGGGTGCTTGCAGTTGAGTGTTACTAAGTTCGCGTTTTTTAAGTCTCTAGGAGATGACACCACCTATGTTTAACCCTTCTTGAATTCTTAAAGAGCTCGTTTAGTAGCTCGGTATTTCCCCAAGTTCTTGGGTTACTAAGCCTTGGAAGAAACCATAGGCGTAGGTTAAATGAGTGAGAGGTATTCCCACAGAAGTGAGTAGGGCAATCTTAACACTTTGGCTGATCAATAAACCTGATGTGAAACTCGCAAGCAGGTAGACGCTTATGAGGAAGAGCGAGATAAAAACAAAGAACGATTGAGTAACCAAAACCGTCAAAGCGCCAATCGTAACCAGTATACCCAATAATAAAGGTAGAGTGTAGAATGGGTTCGTCGATGAGTCACGAAACCTCTTCACGAAAAATCCGCGATGTAAGGCATAAATCCTTACCTGCCTTAAGTGTGGAAGTATTAAGGGGCGACGATGGTGATAGACAACTACGTCAGGGGCATATAGTATTTTCATGTTCTTCTCCCTAATTTTTTGAGAGAGTAATGTATCTTCCCCCGACCTCAACTTAGTAGCTATTCCACCGATCTCCATTAACAGGGATCTACGTGCTAGTATGTTGTAACCTGGGCCCTCTTTGACATATTGATGTTTAGTAGGGACGTATCTAAAATGGAAAGGTCCGCTCCCTAAGAATGTGGAATATAGCGCACCGCTTGCCTTCTGCAGTAAGTTGTCGTTGTCAGGTGTTACTCCTGGGCCACAGACGGCTCCAACCTGGGGGTCAATAAAGTACTTTACCGCGTTCTTCAACCAGTCCCGTCGAGGGTAAGCATCGTCATCCACGAAGGCGCATATTTCCCCCGATGATATAGAGATACCTGCATCTTTCTTACAACCTTGCGATGTATCCTTTATTTCCACAAATTTTACACGATCACTATTTATTTGGAGGGGAGTGTTACCCACTACGATGATCTCGTAGTTAGGATAATCAAGACGCAAGCAATGTCCCACACACTCTCTCAAGTAGGCTTCATTCTTGTAGAAAGGTATGATTACAGATACTTTGGGAGGGGAAGAGGTCAAGTTGAAGTCCTTCTGCGTTGTCGGAGCATGTAAAATCCTGATGATAACTCCTTAAGTCCGTACACTCCCAGCGCTAGGGTACAGAGAATCCAGTTGAGAAACCACGCTGTATCTGGTTTTCGTTTATATCCATTAATTGCATCTCTGAATAAAGGTAGAAGTACAATTGTGAAAAGAGCTAGCTTCAGTAATTTTATCTTATTGAAATCTGTCCACCGATACTTTCTCATACCCAACTTGTGATAGTAGTAAAAGTCTCTCACTCTTCGATAGGTTTTTCGGATGTACTGGCTGAAATTGTAGGCGAATAGATGCGTCATGCTGGTTTTAACTCTCGCAAATTTGTCATATCCCAATCTGACCAAGTCGTAGATGATGTCTACATCGAAGAGGTACGGCTTATAATTCGTCTTCTTTATAGCAGACGCCTTCACTATGAAACCGTTGGCTCCCATTGTTGGTATCACGACGTCAGGTTTCAGCTTCACCTCAAAATAATTCAATCTATCCTCAAAATCGATCGGAAGATCAGTCCACCGTCCTTTTAAAAAGGAAAATCTGCCGTAGAAGCCCAGATAAACGGAAATGGGATCGTCGGCTCCAATCAAGGAGCAATATCGAATAATCGTTGGGTGACTCCTTTGATATCCATAGTAAAGGGGTTCTGAAGCCACGATCTCTTTATTGGCTTGGAGGGGTTCGAACATGCGGGCAAGCCAGTCTTTGGAGGGAATGATGTTGTCGGAATCAAGTGATAGGATGAATTCTTTATTGGAAGCCTCTACTCCTACGGCTTTTCCAGCCTCACCAGTAATTAGAGGATTATACAAAATCTTTGCACCAAAACGTAAAGCAACATTAACCGTGTCATCCTCGGAATAGGCGTCCACAATGATCAACTCCATGTTTTCTAGAGGATATTCTTGCTGGAACAGTGCGAATAGACATCTTTCCAACGTGTTTTCACTATTTAGAGTGGGGACGACCACCGAAAGACTGGGAAAATCCAAAGCGTCTGTGCTCCAAACAACAATTATTTAGAAGATTAAGTCCGCGTGTACCATTTTCGGACTCTAAGCCTGTATGCGATTCCAAGTAGGTCCTTGAACATCATCCAAACCTCTCTCAATCGGAAGCGACCACTCATCTTCAGATTGACTGGTAATTCAACAATCGTTAATCCGCATTGATTCGCGGCCACCAGCAGCTCCGCGTCGAATGCGTACCGTTTCACAGCCAGCATCGGAAAAACCCTCTCCAAGGCTTCTCGCCTACTCGCCTTAAGACCGGTTTGAGTGTCCTTCACGTTCATTCCTACCAACAATCTAACCAGTACATTATAGCTACGGCTGAGAAGCTTGCGCATTAATGGCATGTCTACACTTGATTGAGGATGCCACTTCGAGGCGATAACCAGGTCACCATACGATAGAGCGTTAATGTAGCGTCTGACCTGTCTTGGATCAATGTCTAAGTCGCTGTCCATGAAGACGATGAAGTTGCCTGTGGCATGTTCAAAACCAATTTTGAGGGCGTATCCCTTTCCCATGTTTTCTTTATAACTTATCACCTTTACACGGCTGTTATTATTAGCGCAATTAATAGCCTTCCTTTGAGTATCATCTACACTTCCGTCATTCACCACAACGAGTTCGTATTCAAGCCCTGTTTTCTGAAATACAAGAACCACCCTCTCAACGACTTCCTCGATGTTATCCTCCTCGTTGTAAGCGGGGATCACTAAGGAAACATCGGGTGTACCTTTCATCTCGCCACTACTCCTCATCCTTGCGCTTCTCAAAGAAAATCAATTGCAGCACACCAATAATCAGCGAGAAGTAGGCTAACACGGCAACTCCTTCGGTCAATATGCGGTTCCCTAGAATCTGGAAGAAAGCACACACCAACAGAAGCCCTTGAAACACGATTATGAAACGAGTTGAATGATTCGCTCTAAAAAACTTCTTAACTCGGGGAAAAAATTGTTTTATATTTATTTTAGACTTCAGCGGAACATACCCTGACGAATTTTCTATTATGCTGAATCTGAGGCAAGTTTATAGGTTATATTGGAAAATTGAGATGCCGTTCTGGGAATAGATCTTCTGAAAATTGTCTAAGGCTAAATTCGTGTGCCAAATCAGATAAATGCAGCTAAAGTCATCGCGTAAGGCTTTTTCTAAAGCCATTGTTGGTTGAGAATTTGCACTGTAGACAATGGCGTTTATGTCGTCATTTGCGCGTTCTAGATATAGGAGGGTCCATCCGAAGAATTTTTCCTCAGTGAGAATAGAAGAATTTTGTACGGCGTTTTCATCGAGCCACATTAAAACTCCCTTAACGTCTTTGATTTGGTGCCAACCAATTGAAGATTGAACCATGTTAGTGGGGATCCAAGAGTTAGGTAACGCTATGTATGAAAAGGCGCCTGAAGAGTATCCTACACCACTCACTAAAAAAATTAATAGAACCGCCATTAACTTTCTTGAACTACCCTTATTAAACAGTTGAAGACGTTCTAATCCCCAAAGAGTGTACACGATAAAGGGAAACACCAGAAGCACTATCCACCGTTGATAGTAGGGGATGCCTAACCACGGACTTGCAATGACGCTGAATGATCCGAGAAGAAGTAAGCCAAGCATGGGGTTGAAAAGTTTGTCTCTCCTGAAGCCCTTCACGACAAAGGGGAGAATGGGAAGAAAACAAACTAGGAAGATGGATGTGACATCCGTTATGGTCCAAAAATATTCATTACCCGGAACATGGCTAAACCAACTTTGCCGTGGAAAAAACATAATAGCAAAAACAGCCAGGGCAGGAGTTAAAGCCGCTAAGGACTCCACCCTGTTTTTTCCCTCTAAAAATACAAAACCTAAAACAGTGGCAAACAAAAATATTGCTATGTATTCGCGGGAAAGAGCTGTTAAAAGTGCAAAGCCAGTTACTAACGGCCATTTAAACTTACTCTCACTTTTTAGTGCAGTTAATGTTGGGAAAACAAAAATTAATCCCAAAACATTTCTAAATCTATCCCAAGATTCTCTCAAGGTGGCCACCTGAAAAAGTAGTAACAAAGTAGCCACAATTGCCATCTTCTTATTCAACTTCAATCCTCTCTTCATAAAAAAGAGGAAAGAAACAGCTAAACAACCATATAATAGGGGTCCAGTAACCTTGAGAATTAGAAAAGTGTCTGCGTTACTAACTTTGAGTGCGAGCCACATCAAAACGTAGAAGATGGGTCCTGATTTGAAGGTGCCCGCAAAGACGTCAATCAAGTTATGTCCGTAGAAACTCATCATTGTAGGCGCATAATATGTTATTGTTTCGTAGCCAACCGGATAGTGGGAGACTAAGAGCTCGGGGATTCCTCTTAAAATCACGCCGACTAGAAAAACGCATAAATATTGGAGTTTGGGTGATCTGACGAAATTTTGTATTGAGCTCAAGATTTTACAATTTTCCCTGTTTTATACGTTCGATGGAAGAAACCTTTCTTTGTGATCAACCCTTTGAGGGCGGCGTAAGCTACCACGGGTGTGACCACATAGCTTGCTAGCCAAGCATATGGAATTTTTTTTAAGTCTTTCCTCGCGCCTTCCTTTAAAAGTGCGGTTATGGAAGCAACGATGGCAGAAGGTATGCTTGCTAATAGTAGGATCATGGAAGTCTGCACAAGGGGGTTTGGTAGATATTGTTGGGGAAAAAGCATTGTTATCAGCGTAGCTGCTGTGAGGACGACGACTAGAATGCAGTTTAGGAAGGTGCATCCCATAAAAACGAAGTCGATCTTCTCTTTTAAAGTTAGGAATTTACTCCTCCAAATTTTGAAGAAGTGATCCGTAAAAGTGCGGCTGTGACCTTCAGCCCATCTGGCGTGCTGCTTGAATAGACGACGTAGCGTATTTGGACACTCTCCAGACGCAACAAGTGTTGGATCAAAATCAATTTTGTACCCATGCTCATAAAGACGCATGGTTAAGTTCCAATCCTCATCAGTTACCTCCTCAAACTTCAATTTTTTGAGCACCTCGGTTCGTGCCATAAAAACGCTTCCAGTTAAGGGTACAAAAAGTCCTAGCTGGTTCTGTCCATTCAACTCGATAACGTTGTATAAGCTGAACCAAGCCCGCACACTTTTTGTGACCCAGTTCTCCTCAGCATTGAGGTCGTGTCTTTGACAACCCTGAACAACGGAAACCGTGTCATCGTTAAATCTTTCAAGGAAGCGACTGGCAAGATCGCTGGGGGGAACAAAATCCGCGTCGAAGATTAGAACATGAGTGCTCTTTGGATCCACGTTATCTAAAGCGACGTTCATGGCTCCCGCTTTCCATCCTTTACGTGTACTTCGGTGAATAATTTTAACACGGGGGTGGTCGCGCCAAGCTTCTAACTTTCTAGTTGTAACGCCGTCATCTGAATCGTTAATTACGATGACTTCATAGGGAGGCGAATTGAAGGATGTACAAGCGCTTAAGAGTCTATCCACTACATTCGGCTCATTATAGATGGGAAGTAACACGGTAACGAAGCCGGAAGACTTGTTATTGATATGTTTTATTGGATTGCTCTTCACCTTAGACTTTAACACGATGAAGGTGAAGATGTACCATCGAACTGCGTAAAAAAAGAGTATTACGGTTTCAATAAAACCGAGAAACAAGACTGCGTCTATTAAAATCAAACTTTATTTTTTCCTCTCTTTAGAAAAGGGGTTTTCAGAATCAACCCGACTAGAGTTTTTAACACCGATAAATCAGGACCCATAAAACTAAGGGTGTTATGGTTTGTTGAGATCCATGATGGTTAAGTATTTTATGAAGCCTTTGTGTTTTGACCATGTGGCAGCGGATTTGTTTCCCCATTTCTGGGCGATCTTACTCACTTTTTGAGCGATTGAACGACCTACGGTTCTCAACATCTTTTCTATTTGGCTCTCCATGACTTCATTCAGCTTTGTAAGGATAACCGTCACTATCTTGGTTAATATTGCACTCCGAATCTTATTCACACATCGGATGGTGAGATTTAATATGGATCTTTCGATCCTGCTTAAAACATTGTACCACACCCTCCGGCGCATGGCTTTTCTTCGAACCTGAACAAGCCTACTTACTGAAATCATATCCCTGAACATTCATAACCCGTCCATTAATACACAATTATATACTAAATAGTAAATAATACTGTATTAAGAATTAATTTATTAAAGCGTTATGATTAAAAGCACTAAACCAAAAAGTTTTGCGTGCGCATTATATAGAAGGTCAACACTGTTACTGACTGTACTTGACCGAATTCTTCATTATTTCAAGCTATGATTGAGTCAATGTTTTGTGAGTTTGCTGGTGTTTTGGTTCACTTCGTGAGGTGGATAATCGCTTATTTAGTTTGAGTAATGTTGTTGGGTGATAATGTTTTAAGTAACTATTTTCTGAATTCTTCTTTCATTAATTAAATAAAAATATCTATTAGTAGTATATGGCATGCTTGGACGAAGTTGGAGAGCGATTACACGGAAAATCTTCAGATGCCGGTATGCTAAGAGATGTAAATATTATCGAGTGGACGGTTTCACGTGTAACACTCCAGATGCTGAAAGTGGATATTGTGGAAAATTTAGGGATTTTTAAATAGCTGTTAGCTGCATGTTCCTACGGCTGTGTGTATAAATATTTTATGTATTTACTTTTGAGCACTTGGGAGTTTAAAGAAAAAAAGTTGGGGTGAGGAAATACACGCGAATGTTATTTCCATTCTGTAGCTTCGAATATGGAGATTTTGAAGGTTAATCCAGCGGGGTTGTCTGTACTACTTCCATGAGAGTGGTGGTTTATTGCTCTGATTGTAACTATGTTTTTTCCTGGTTTTAGTGATTCGGTGATTTCGAATGTTTCGGGTGTTTTCCATTCGCATTCACCGCTGTCAGGTCCGTCTTTATTCATTGATCCGTCTCCACCGATGTATTCGTCATTTACGTACAATTCGAATGCGTTATCTGCGTTTAGTGTTATGGTACCGATAATTTTTTTGGATCCGATTGGAATGTGAAAGATTTTATAGAAGTACCATCCACCGTCAGGCACGTTTTCGTATTCCCATGCAGGATCTGTTTCTTCTGATATCCAGACCCAAGTAGCTTCGTCTATGCTTCCCCATTCTGGATGACTCCAGCATTCAACAGCGGGATCGTGATTCGTCCCTTGAACTGACCACTCAGTAGAGTCGTCGCTTACAACCGTCAATACTTTAGGTGTCTTTTTTGCATTTACTGACGGAAGTAAAGCTAAGTTTGGGATGATCAACAATGTCATTGCAAGGATTATGGCAAGTTTTCTATGTTTCAATAGCCTGCACCTTAATAAGCGGTAAAAGTTAGATTTTATAATTAAGACTTAGGAAAATGGATTAAGGAAGTATCTTATGAAGCTAAATTCAAAAAAATTGATACGTAAATGACTTTCGTTATGAGTTCCTCTCTGTAAAATGTTTGTTTTTAGCATTTGCACGCAGCTTAATTTTATCGTCTATGAATTAGTTGAGCCGCTTTGAATTCTACTTCCTCAGCAGATAGTTCTGGATTGTCCCGTGCGATTCTAAGACACATCTTCCAGAAAACATCGTCTTTTATTGAAGATATGTATTTGAGCATTCTTCTTCATCTCTTCTCCAATTACCGCATATGAATGGTTTAGGTGCTGATGAACTGGTGAAGGCGTTGGTACTTTTGGTTAAACATTAGTCCCCTTTCGGTTGTCTTGATTTTGTTTCCAGGCTCAACATTAGTTGTGATTAACCCGTCTTCTTCAAGTTCTACCAGGTACTGATCGAGAAGCTTAAAATTCAAGTTGGCACCATACACGATGCGTGTTTTATTTGCTCCCTTCTCAGCTATTTGAAGTATCTCAGACATTATTTGAAAGCTGTTTCTCCTCTTCATCTTAATTTCTCCTTAAAACTACAATCTTATTTTTTGTCTTTCCTCGCAAAGTTTCCTCGTTAATAAGACAAACATCTCAGCGTTAAGTTCGAATTTATCCACGTTTTCCATTTTATTTTCCTACTCCTTTACACGTTTTTACACCCACTTCTCCAAAAACACATATAAACTTACTCTAACGCATTTGGACATCATTTCCCTCTTTCAGGGAAAAAAAAGTGTAAGTATCCATTTTACGAAAGAGAGTTACGTGCTTAAATTTCAGAACTATGTCCATGCGCGCGCGATATAGTTAATACATAAAAAACGCATGCTTTAGTTCAAGTAAAACTTAACTAACGTACTGATACGTGTAATAGATGGAGATATCCTTGTGAAGTACCGAAAATTCGGCAAGCTTGGCTGGAATCCATCGGCTCTTGGATTTGGCGCTATGAGATTGCCCATAATTGGAGCTGACAGGGGAAATGTGGATGAAGAACTGGCCATACGAATGATGAGGTATGCTATTGATCATGGAGTCAACTATCTTGATACAGCCTATCCTTACCATAACGGGAACAGCGAGAAAGTGGTAGGAAATGCTCTTCAGGATGGATATCGAGATAAAATTAAATTAGCAACAAAGATGCCTATCAGGCTTGTCAACTCTAAGGCAGACCTAGACAAGTTTTTTGATGAGCAGCTTACCCGGCTTCAGACAGAGAAGATAGACTTCTACCTATTTCATGGTCTCAACAAGGAAAAATGGAGCAAGATACAAGAATTAAATGCGCTTCAATGGGCCGAAAACAAGATAGCAGAGAATAGAATCGGTTATCTAGGATTTAGTTTCCACGATGAATACGAGGTATTCAAGAATATAATCGACGGTTATAATGGATGGACCTTCTGCCAGATCCTTTACAATTACATAAGTATGGAGCAACAAGCTGGGATAAAGGGCCTAAAGTACGCAGCTACTAAAGGTTTAGCTGTGGTGGTAATGGAACCCATAGCAGGCGGCAGACTAACCTTGACGCCACCAAAGGAGATTCAAAAAATCTGGGACGAAGCAGAGATAAAGAGGTCATCAGCAGATTTTGCTCTCCAATGGGTCTGGAATCATCCAGAAGTCTCACTAGCACTAAGCGGTATGAACACCATGCAACAAGTAATAGAGAATGTGGAAAGTGCCAATCACTCAGGTCCAGGAACACTCACAAAAAGAGAGTTGGAGCTCATAACTAATGCTGGAGAGAAATACAAAGAACACGGCTTCATCGGATGTACGGACTGTGGATACTGTCAGCCCTGCCCGGAAGGAGTGGACATCCCAACAATACTCGCTCTACTCAATGAGTTATATAAGATCGATCGAGGAGACCGAGAAGCCGTACAAAACATCGTAAACCAATACCATGAGACAGTACCCTCCGAAAAGGGAGTTACAAACTGCGCTAAATGTGGAGAATGCGAAGAGAAATGCCCTCAACAACTACCTATCTCCAACCTCATCCAAGGAGCAACCCGGAGACTTGAGAGAAACAGATAGAACAGCAATTTGACTTTATAAAGCTAGTCATTACACACACAGAGAGATTTCATCCCTTCTCATTAAACGTTTGGAATAGCTACCTAGTCGTTTTCATAAAGATGATGATAACATGTAGCGTTAGAGAATGCTAGAGTAACTTTTCACAAAGTAATTATTATGTTTATCAGAGATATCTGAGAGGAGATTAACATGAATCGAAAATACGCAGTGGTTACACCACTACTCATGGTTGTTGCATTGAGTCTGTTTTCAGCACTGGTTTCAGCAGTTGAACCTAGTAATGGACATGACAAATTTTGTTTCAGTGAAGGTGTGAGCTTTGGAATGGCTGGAGGTAAGTTTGTGTGTAGAAAGGCATATGTAGGCTACTGTTTCAACTGGGGATACGTTGTGTTGGATCTTGGAGATCTGATGAAGGACGACTGTGAGGGAGTGTGGGAAATATGTGAATCCACCGTCCAAAGATGCGATTATTACGAAACCTTTCAAGCAAAATGGGTCGAATCCACAAAAGATACAAAGATCGAAGCACCAGAAGGCCCACTGTTTTATGATAACGAGTTAAGCGGTGCAGGAGACATCAGAGTTATCACATTTTTAAGGGACGGTGAAAGGGCATTAACAATCGTTCTCGGATACGGGTTCATTTACGTGGGATCAGGTTCCGTTTGTATACCAATAAGGCCAGATTAATTCTCTCCCTCATCTTTTTTTTGTGTGCATTAAATTTTAATCCCCAAATCCAAAACTTAGGAACCGATTTCACACCCAAGAAATGGTTTTTTAAGTATACATGTAAACATAAGAAAATTTTAAAAGATGTAGGAGCTAAGGGTTAGTTAAGAAATGTAAATGATGGAGGAGTGAAGTTGCCATTTTGTAATAAGTGTGGTGCTGAATTGAAGGAGGACGCCAAGTTTTGTCTTTCATGTGGAACCCCTGTGACTTCTTCAGCTCCCTCAACTCCCACGGTCCCAACAACTCCTCAGTTTCCTCAACGAAGTTCTCGACCCGGCGGTATTACGATTCTGACGATCTTAGA
>JAGLRI010000230.1 GCA_023136395.1 Candidatus Bathyarchaeota archaeon
CGTTTTAGGTATCCCCTTAGCATCTTGAATCCCTCCCTGATCTTCTCTTCTACCAAGTCTTCTACTTCTATCTGAAGTATGGGACACTTCTCGCTGGCAAGATCCTTCAGAAGGTCTTCCGTCATCTCTTTTTCATACATCCTAGATAAGAAGGCGTATATGCGGTGTCTGTTCTTAATCACCGTTAGGTGTTGATCATCTACTCTTTCTTTAGATTGCATCTTTCTTCTCACCTTCATCAAATAAAACTAATTTAAATGATAATGATAGGTTCTTATATATAATTGAAGGGTTGAACTAGTCCAACCAGGATTTAGGAACTTCGGATTTAGTAGGCTATTTATTTTTTGGGTCACTCAATACCTAATTTTTACGTATCTGGTGGAACATCCGGATTCAATAATCTGTTTTGTAGTAAAGGTGTAATACACTCTCGCGCATTTACCTGTACATTATGATGTTACCAGCTAATAATCAGTGGATAAAATATAAATTGTATAAGATAACAATATTTTGAGCGGTGGTTGATATTTCTCCGATGTCGGTAGGAAGAGGCATAGCTACTGGGAAGTTGACCTTTACTTCTATAGGTCGTATGAAAGCGAGTGAAATTCTGAAATTTCATCCTGAGATTCAGTTAATACTCGATGAAATCGTGGAGAAGGGGTGGAAATACCTATACATAGAAACTAGGGGTAAAGCAATCGCTGAGCACAACCTGGAAGAAGGCATCTATAGATTGATGCAGAGCCAGTCACCCGGTATTATGACTACGGGATATTACTTCGAGGTGCATATAGGGAAAGACTCTCCTGAAATAAAGAGCATCCCTGAAATATTGGAGTTTAGGATCAACATATCAACTGAACACTTCCCGAGAGCGGCTACGATAGATCTCTCCAAGAACATAATAACCTACCTACATGATGCCTTCTGGCGATGGGAAAAGGATCCAAAGAGGCTCACAGAAGCCCTTGAAGTCTACCAGGTGGCGAAGTGGTTGATTGAAGAGAAGAAGCTAAAACTTCACGGGAAACTCGACATCACACAATACACGGAACTAAAAAGTCACTTAGAAAGTTAAGCCTGATTAAACTCAGTGCTTACTGAACAGGTATATGTCTCCCAGGTTCACGTCCTTTCTCGTGTAGATTGGAGATAATATATATGAGTGGTATCCTGGCTTCTCTATTTTGAGGGAATATAATCCGTTTTGCTCCAAGCCCTCCAGCCAGAAGTCGCCATAGTTGTCTGAATTCGTAGTGACAATATTTCCTGTGATCAAGTTTTTAAGAGTCACTTCTGCGTTTTCCATGCATTCGTCTGTTTTATGGTCTACTAAGGCTCCTGCGATGAATTTCTTGGGAATCCCGATGTAGTATACCCTCGGTTTTGTGTCGTATTCTGGGTGTAGAGGAGTAGCACCCTTCTCTTGGATGGTGTCCTTAAGGTCTTCGTATTCGCCAAAAGTTAAGGCTCCTGCGATGCAGGTTTCTACACATCTTGGTTCCTTCCAGCCGTCTTCCAGTAGGTGGGCGCAGAACGTACACTTCTGCGTAATAGACAATTCAGAGTTGAAGTATATGGCTTTGTATGGACATGCTTCTATGCAGTCGCCGCATCCATTACACTTTTCAGGGTCTATTAGAACTATTCCGTCTGCTCTTTTGTTTATGGCGTCGAGTGAGCATGCTGGTATGCATGGTGGTTTGTCGCAGTGCATGCAGGGTTGAGGTAAGTAATGTATTTTGACTTTTGGTATTGTTCCTCTCTCTATCTCATCAACTTTCATCCAGAAGTGGTTGGTTACTGGTTGAGGTTTTGAGTAGGGTGACCAGTCGTTGCCCACGTGTTCATCTTTACAGAAGACGTAGCAGTTATAGCAGCCATGGCATTTAGA
>JAGLRI010000231.1 GCA_023136395.1 Candidatus Bathyarchaeota archaeon
TAAATATTCATCATACCCACATAAAACGAAAGTTATATAAACTTATCCAGGTCAAATAATCGTAAAAAAAGCAGATGGAGAAAATTATTTTGTCACAAGCAGGTGGAGTACCCGTTTTAATTTTAAAAGAAGGATCTACGAGATCGAGAGGGAGAACTGCTCAGCACAATAACTTTATGGCTGCAAGAATAATAGCAGAAGCTGTAAAGAGTGCACTAGGCCCTAAAGGTATGGATAAAATGCTGGTGGACAGCCTAGGCGACGTAACAATAACTAGCGATGGTCGAACAATTCTTGACGAGATAAATGTAGAACACCCAGCAGCCAAGATGATGGTAGAAGTAGCAAAAACTCAGGATGAAGAGGTCGGAGATGGAACAACATCTTCGGTTATAGTTGCTGGCGAACTCTTAGGAAAGGCTGAAGAATTAATTAACAAGAATGTCCATCCAACCGTTATAATAGATGGGTATCGAAAAGCAGCAGAAAAGGCTCTTGAAGCCCTTGAGAAGATAGCGATAACAGTAAAGCCTACAGATAAAGAATTTTTAAAAAAAGTCGCTATGACCTCCATGGCTAGTAAGTTGGTAGCCGATAATCGGGAAAATCTTGCTGAGATAGCTGTTGATTCAGTTTTACATGTGGCTCATAAAAGTAGGGAAGAATACAGAGTAGACTTGGACGATATAATGATAGTAAAAAAGCCGGGTGAAAGCTTGACCGAAACAAAACTTGTTAAAGGCATAATCCTGGACAAGGAAATTGTACATGCAGCCATGCCAAAAAGAGTGGAAAATGCAAAGATTGCCCTGTTAAACGTCGCCATTGAGATTGAGAAGACCGAATTTGACGCGAAAATAAATATTGATTCACCAGAGCAGATGGATGCATTCCTAAAAGAAGAAGAAAATATGTTAAAGGAGTTAGTTGAGAACATAGCCTCGACAATCACTAATGTTGTTATTTGTCAGAAAGGCATAGACGATATGGCTCAACATTTCCTAGGTCGAAAAGGAATTATAGCAGTTAAGCGTGTCAAGAAGTCGGACATGGAGAAGCTTGCGAAAGCTACTGGAGGAAGGCTGGTCACGAATTTAGAGGACTTCACAGAGAAGGATATAGGTTACACTGAACTCGTTGAGGAAAGAAAGGTTGGAGACGAAAAGATGGTCTTCATAGAAGGATGTAAAAATCCACGTTCTGTATCAATTCTTATCCGTGGTGGTACGGAGCGCATAGTTGATGAAGGAGAACGTTCAGTTCACGACGCCCTCTGCGTAGTTCGAGATGTGGTACAAGAGCCTAAAATTCTCGTTGGAGGAGGAGCCCCAGAAATAGAAATAAGTAGAATATTACGGGACTATGCTGAATCTCTTCCTGGTAGAGAGCAACTCGCTGTACAAAAATTTGCTGAGGCTATGGAAATAATACCTTTAACTCTTGGTGAAAATGCAGGTCTTGATCCAATAGATATTCTTTCAAGTCTTAGGGCTCGTCACGAAAAAGGAGAGCTTTGGGCGGGTGTTGATGTTTTCGAGGGAAAAGTAAAAGACATGAAGAAGTTAGACGTATACGAACCGCTTGTGGTTAAGAATCAGATCATCAAATCTGCTACTGAAGCTGCTTGCATGATACTTAAGGTTGATGATGTCATTGCTACAGCAAAGGTATCGGGTCCACCAATGCCTCCTGGTGGTGCAGGTGGTATGCCTGGTGGTTATGGAGGAATGCCTCCAGGATATTGAAAATCAAGAAGTGCTTAAAAATAACCCCTTAAGCTATTAAATTTCAATTTAGCCTTTGTCTGTAACAGACAGTAAGTAGTGTTAAGGAGATGAAAACATATACTTAACTATAACTGT
>JAGLRI010000232.1 GCA_023136395.1 Candidatus Bathyarchaeota archaeon
AACTATAAAATATATTATTTAGATTATTATCCATCTGTAACATATCTAATAATTTCTCTAACAGAAAGGTCAGCTAATCCTAGTTTACCCAAGGTTAATCCTGTTTTCCAAAAATCGGTCTCCAATATGGCGCCAAAAACGTTAATGAAACCCCTATGAATCGGTGTGGATATTTCTGCAAGATCAGCTAAAAACACAAAAGGAACCATTGCAAGTGGTAAATCAGCTTTTAACCATCGAGCCCACATGTCCGTAGAATACGCAGGGATTCCTTGGATAAATTTAGTGCTGAGTTCTATCTCTGCCAGGGTCTTTCCGCTACCACCGTAATATCGCATTATTGTTTCTCTGAACGGGATATAAGGTACGTTATAAGCTTTGCATACCTTTATTCTCTCTCTATCTTGAGCTTCTGATAGGATTCCTGTATGAAATGTTATACCCGTCCGGTAGAAATAAACCGTTGACTCCCCATGTTCCTTTGCTCGATCAAAAAACGCGACGTTTAATAAAGCTGTTGCCGCGTGCCCTTGCATGTTAAGATTATCAAAATTGGTGTGCAACACGTTTTTCGCCAATTCAAACGTGGGGTATATCTGCTTTAAAACCTTAAACGCTTCGCTACTTTTTTTACTTGGAAACACTGAAAGGGGTATTCCCTTTCTCATTAGCGAAAAATTGAGAAAACCCTCTTTACCACGAGTGACGTAGAATGGAGCAGATGTTTCTGTTAGTATTACATTCTCTTTACCTTCTTCTTTCAGGATAGTTGACACTCTCAAACTTGGCCAGTAACCGTAGTTGTTGAAATTTACGATTGCACCATCCTTTATGTACGGTGCGAGAGCCTCAAATCGTGCTTCGACGTCGTGAGCCGGGTATATATCGATGAATAGTACGTCGGCGTCTTTAAGCGCATTCTCGAGATCGGTGGTAATCATTTTTATCTTAGCAAATCCAGTTTTTTTCGAGGTTAAGGCGTTTGGATCACCCCCTACATGAATCCCACCAAGTTTTTGGATCGGCCTTATCATTTCATGAAATCGAGGTAAATCACAGAGGTGAACCTTATAACCTGCAAGGGTCAAGTCAGCTGCGATGCCATGACCAATATTGAGCGCTGAATTACCAAAGGATGCAATTATCGGTTTCATAACATTACCTAAATCAATTATTTAGGTATTACAATCTTTTAGAGCTTTTCTTAACACTTTTACAGAAGATTCCTATAGGGTGTAATTCGATCATTACCTTGATACAACTGCATGAAATTTCTGACAAAATTTGCTTTCGTCTTTTTTACTATTTTTTTCACACAGATAAATGTGTGAACTTGTGCATACACATAGTTTATTATTACTAAAATATAATGTGTACAAAAAAGAATGTTTAGGGGAAATTAAAGTTTGGATCAAACTGATAGAGAAAAAATTGAAAAAATTATACGAGATAGAAAAAAAGCTGACGAAATACTGCTTATAAAGAGTAAAGTCTACAAATCTTTTCTCGAGTTAGAACAAAAGACGTTCTCAGATGGGAATCTCAAGAAGAGGTATAAAGAATTAATAGCTATCGGTATTTCTATCGTTATCAATTGTGAACCATGCCTTGAATGGCATATAAAAGAAGCATTAAGATCAGGAACATCTGAAGAACAAGTATTGGAATCTATTGAGGTAGGTATTGAAATGGGTGGTGGTCCTGCAACTGTCTCCAGTAGATTTGCGTTAAAAGTTTTAGAATATTACAAACAGAAGTCTGTTCGTTGAACTTTTTTTCTCTGAAATATGCTATCGTTTTACCTTTTCTGTATCTCCAACGACTGCTTCATACTGATCTTTGCTACACCTTCCTAATAACAC
>JAGLRI010000233.1 GCA_023136395.1 Candidatus Bathyarchaeota archaeon
GTTATTTTCACGTTACTTCGTTCAACCATTTTTCATTCCTCAAAGACAAATAAATCAGAAATAAGTGTATAAGTATTGTGATTCATGAAGAAGCAGGTAAACAAAAGAGAGTTAAGAGGCAGCTAGCTAGCTAATATCACCTAATAGGAGGTGAGAGTGACATGAAAGAATGGAATTGCGTGCAAGTTGGTCACCACAAAAATATCGGAAAAACTATTGAGCAATGGCAACAGAATGGCTGGCAACTTCACACCTATCAAGCTCAAGGGTCTCCCGCCATTGTCAATCATTACTTGCTGTTTGAGCGCGAAGAGTGAATTTACCATCGTAACATACTTTCATATGCAACATACACATGCATGCTTTATGCGCATTCTGGATAATCGTTTTTAATTCCAGGGATTCCATATCCCCCTTTTTAAATACCGATAAGTGTGTGACCGAAAAATTAAACAAGGACAGCTGAGATGAGCTGTTTTCGACGTTATTAGCTCATTCAAGCAAGTTTAGTTATGTCTGACGTGGAGAAAATTCCTACTATTTTACCTTCATCCGTGATGAATGCTCTTCGAATTCCTTTTTCATGCATTGATTTGATTATAGTTTCGCCTTGAATGTTTTTTTCGAAGGTTATTACTGGTTGTGACATGACTTCTTTCACTTTGACTTCATCTAAACTCTGTTTTTCGGCAATGACCTTTGACAGGATGTCTCTTTCAGTGATTATCCCTATGTCTTCTTTTCCTTTTGTCACTAAAAGTGAGCCGATGTGTTTTTTTCCCATTATTTCTGCAGCTGTTTGAACAGTTGCGTCTTCATCGATTCTAAGGACTGGTTTCTCCATTAAATTAGATATTCTCATCTCTTTCTTGCACCTCCTTTTTATTTTATAAACGGTAGAAGCCGGTTCACACGTTTTTTAAGTGAAAACTCTTGAGATTCTATAATTGAGATCTTTCACTTCAACCGTTAGCCAATCCACATACATGTTATACAATTTAAACATTCGGGTTATGTAACGATCTCTGAGAGTTATTCACTTGTTTAGGTTACTACTAGCTAGCTAGCTCTAGTGAAAGAAACTTAAAATGTGCCTAAGCACTAAAAAAATTAAGGGTAGATAAAAAACTGATTCGTTTGCTTATCTTTTCAAGTCTCACTGGATTATTTCAGCGGTGGCAAATCTTCTTGCGACACGCGTTACTTTGAATGTTACATGATCGCCAGGTTTTGTGTCGGGTACGAATATGACGAAACCTTGGATTTTGGCTATGCCGTCTCCTCTGCGGCTTAATTCAGCAATGTCAGCTTCGTATTCTTTACCCTCTTCAACGGGTGCAGGTCTAGAACCGTAGTTTTCGTAACTATAACCACTTTGTAAATTACTCATTTTTTCACCTCACATTATTATTTGAATTAGAAGCTATGGATTAAAAAAAACAAAATGCTAAACGACGATGCTCGCACGCTTTTCTTTCCCTAAAACTCTAACTGTGAATTATTAACGTACGTTTCCTCGTATATAAACTATGGGATGTATTTTATATAGCCAATTTCTATGGTTTCTTGTTCACACGGAGTAATTAAATTCTAAAATTTTTATTAAATCAGAAGTTAGAAATTAGACTTTTTTTCTCATTATTAAAAGCTTTATTGCCACATAGATGCGCTGAGAAGTTATTCATCTTCTTTTCTTTCGAGTCTTTTTATCAGTGCATTAGTGTCTTGGTGCAAGCATGCACTCAACATAAAATTTTAACTTCAGCTAGCTAGCTATAAAATTTTAGCGTCAACCCTAACGTAAGATCAATGTTTGTTTCTGTGTCCCCATTTTAGGTTGATATGCTTTGAAGA
>JAGLRI010000234.1 GCA_023136395.1 Candidatus Bathyarchaeota archaeon
CTGCGTATGCTGGATCTATGATTCCTCCAACACCGATGACAGGTATGCTTATAACTTTTTTAATTTGTTGTGCTTGAGGAATGAAGTAACCAGGTATATCCTTTAGCTGATCAGGTCGACTACCACATAAGCCCCCGGATACATCGACTATGTCTATTCCAGCCTCTTCTAGTTTTACAGCAAATTTTTTTGAATCTTCGATTTTGATTCCTACAGGATCTAAATCATCCGAACCTAAACGATAAAGGAGTAGCCTTCCTCCCACCTTTTTCTTAACCCTTTCAACAACCTCTAGAGGGAATCTCATCCTATTTTCTAATGACCCTCCATACTTATCACGACGCTTATTGGTTAAGGGAGAGTAGAATTGATTTAGGAGAAAGCCGTGTGCACCATGAACCTCAACACCGTCAAAACCAGCCTTCATAGCCCTCACAGCAGCCATAGCAAAAGCTTCAGCCAATGCATCAATTTCTTCAACGCCTAGTCCTCGAGCGTCCTCACTTTGTGAGGGAGCAACAGGCTGCATTCCCGTGATTTCATTACTAGTTCTTCCTCCACAATGGTTGATTTGTAAAACAACGGGTGTACCAGTTGCATGAATACTACTTGTAAGTTTCTCCAACTTGGGAACTAAACTATTTTCGTATATTCCTACTTGATTCTCACGCAATTTTCCTTCAAGCGACACGTAGCTATGCTCAATTATTACCAGACCAAGCGCTTTGGAACGCTTAGTATAATGTTCAATTAAGTTTTCGGTAACAACTCCCTCAGTAGTTGCCAAGCCTGTATGCATAGGAGGCATAACCATGCGGTTTTTAAGCTTTAATCCTTTAACGTCTAAAAAGTCTAAAAGACTAACCAACACAAACAACACCTTTTTATTTTTAATGCATTATTTTATTTTAAATAATTTAAAGCTCCTCCAGCAAGAACAATCTCAATCTGCCGTTTACTGAGTTCATGACTTGAAAGTATTTGAAATCCTTTTGTTATATTCTCTAATGTTAAGCTATTATTTCGAATTCCATCGTGAACATTGCTTAATCTAATTTTATTCCCTTGTTCCATTTCTTCATAATCTTTAGGATCAATAAAAATAAGGGGGATTATTCCATAATTAACTAAATTATCTGCATGTATCCTTTGGAATCCCTTAGCGATAACTGCTTTTATACCTAAATACATAGGGCAGATTGCAGCATGTTCTCTGCTACTTCCTTCTCCATAACCTTCTCCTACAACGAGTATGTTCGCTAAACCTTTATCCTTATATTTAGATGCTCTTTTATGAAATTCAGGTTCTATTTCAGAAAATACAGCTTCTGAATATTTGGGGACATTACTTCTATATTTAAGCCAAGGTCCAGCTGGAGTAATATCATCTGTAGTAACACTATCTCCTAATTTAATAGTTACAACACCATCTAGTGAATCAGGAAGAGGAGAATTTTTAGGCACTTTTAAAATATTTGGACCTCGAATAATCTTTTTACTCGGATCCCCTTTATTAAATAGAATAAGTGAATTTATTTTAGGATATTTATCAGGTAAAAACCTTGAGTAACGAATATTGGAAAATATTTTTCTTGGATCACTTATAACTCCAGTAACTGCTGAAGCTACAGCAACCTCTGGGCTAACGAGGTAAACACTGGCATCCTTTGTTCCACTTCTTCCACAGAAATTCCTGTTAAAAGTAGCAACTCTCACTCCTTTTGATCGTGGTGAATATCCTTGACCTAAACAAGCTCCACAAACCTCTTCTGTCATTCTTGCTCCGGCTTTATCTAACAAACTGTAACCTTCATTGTTTATTAACAATTGTTTGACC
>JAGLRI010000235.1 GCA_023136395.1 Candidatus Bathyarchaeota archaeon
ATTTGGCCTAGCTAGCTCAAAACGAGATATAGAAAATCAGCTCAATTTATATCACTTAGCTAGCTAGCGACGTGCTTTCAGATTTTTCTTCTTTTTGTTTCATGAATCTACTGTAACATACCGAGTGAACTAATACACCTTGGAAATATGTGTAGGGCTTGCGAGAAGATATTGTTTTATTACAGAATCCGCACTTTCCAACTCCTCTACTAACCTTTTTCGTGCTGCTCGTGGTTTTTGGTGTCTCAACGTAAGTTTTTCTAGCTAGCTATCACTTATTTAATACTGTCCTCGAAAAACGTAATTATAAATTCATAGCTTATTTAAATAATAGTGAAAGGGTTGTTGTGAAAAATAATTATATAACGGAATAGAGAAAAAATAGAGGTGAAAAAAATAAAGTTTAAAATTGAATTAAGCGAGAGTGAGGCATTTATTTTATTGAATTCTATTTTGGGATTCACTGAATCACTTGTTACTCATTTTAAAGGTGACGCGGTGGAAAAATGGATGGTAGATTCGGTAAAACTCACTAAAAGATTATATCATGTTCTTACTGAGTCATATCCTTCCTTAAAAAAAGAACCAGCGATTAAACAATGGTGGGATGATTTTTATCGCATAACTAATAGACCCTACAACGAAGAGTATGATAAATTCATTGAAGAATATCAATCATGATGTTTATCCTTACAATTAATTTGTTAATCATCTTTGCTTAGAATATCCTTACAGATTTTTCTATTAGTGAATAACTTGAGGAAATCCTTGCGCATCTCAGGTAAAGGGTCTTTTGGATCCGCTGTCACAAATAATGTTAAGAAATGTTTGCGTGGAATATAATAATTAGAGTGGGAGGTCATCGCTGTCACCCAAGCAGTGTTCTTCCACACTCTTTTAGCTATGACGTTTCATCGACCTCCAAAGGAAGTATCTTGTTTATTCCTTCTTCACCAAGCTCAGAGTGCTAACTAGCTTTTCTCGATCTTCCTAACAATGCAATCACCACAATACCTAGCTAGCTAATCTCAGGAAGAACTTTGTCTAAAATGATTGTGTGTGCGCAAACAATTTTCCTACTTCACAAAGCTTATATTCTCTTCGGAAACCAATCGAAAGTGATTAGGATGAAAACCATCTACAAAGTGGATCTATCAACGATTGTCGGATTGGGAGACTTTCCCTGTCCTGGTTGTGGATCTATTATTTCACCGAATGATATAGATGAAGAAGGATACACGATTCTAGAGGTAAGATCTGAAAATGACTGTCTAAATGAATTGTTGCTTCAATGTAACAAGTGTCGCGGCGAAATCAGCGTAGTTGGATTCGACGCATTAGAAGAACAGATAGAAGAAGATCCGGTCAAGGTTAAGCCTCCTAAGGGAAAGACTGACAAGCAAATTCTTCAACTACTAAAAGATGGTTCTAGCTTAACGCTTAACGAAATAGCTGAAAAGCTTGGAAAGAAGCCGAAGGTGGTATTCAAAGCGTTGAAAAAAATATTCAATAAAGGCAAGATACTAAATAATCCAGCAAAGAGAAGCTATATGCTAGCAAAATCTGAAACAGAACATATCAACTAAAGCCTTAGCTAGCTAATCCCAAACCCAAACAAAATTGTTCTTTTTGTTAACATGAATAGAATTGATAAAGAATTGTAGAAATTGGGTATTGAGCCTATTCTTGAATTACTATGAAATCAGGGTCTAAAGGAGAGTAGACAGCAATCATCTTCAAGCCCTTTTCTCCTGCGCGGGTAATGCCATGTTTGTCTCCTGGAGAAAGGAAAACAACGGTATTGGGTTTTATTTGATGTTCAGTTC
>JAGLRI010000236.1 GCA_023136395.1 Candidatus Bathyarchaeota archaeon
AAATGTTGGAAGTACATGTCCCCATGGAAAAAATGAGATCCTTTAGCTCTGCGCTTCTTAATGCCTGTCACGCAATTCAATCAAAAAAATACAACCTTGTACTTGTTGGTGGAATGGAAAAAATGACTGATCGTTTGGATAAAATTCGGGATGACCTAATGCTCTTAGAAGACTCTTGGAGTTATTACGCAGGCTGTACACCTGAGGCAAACCACGAACTGATGCTGAGAGAGTATATCAAGAAGCATAAACTTTCTGGAGAAAAACTTGAAATGTTTAACACTGCTTTGGCTCAGATCTCTGTTAAAAATTATCATCACGCACTAAAGAATAAGTATGCTCAATTTCAAAGGGAGATAAGCGTGGAAAAAGTCTTAAGTGAAAGATTAAAAGTGAGTAAGCCTTTAGGACTTGACGACTTTGCTCCCATTTCAGACGGTGCAGCAGCTTTAATTCTTGCCAGTCCAGAAATCGTAGAAAAACAAGTTGACACATCAATATGTATTGTTGGTTCTTCCTCCGCCACAGACTTTGTTTCTTTTCCCTCGCGAGAGGATAGAACGGGATTCATATCAAGTAGAATAGCAATGAAAAACGCGCTTAAAATGGCTAATTTAGGAATAAATGACGTACATTTAGTTGAACTCTATGATCAATCTACACTATTAGAAATGATTGCCCTAGAAGATTTAGGCTTTTCAGAAAAGGGAAAAGCTTGGTTAGACATTTACAACAGTAAAGAATATAAAGAATTTTACGAAATAGGTGGAAAAAAAATTTATGTAAATACAAACGGTGGGTTAAAAGCTGATGGAAATCCCTTAGGTGCTACCGGTGGGGCGCAAATAATTGAACTTGTAACTCAACTTAAGGGTGAAGCTGGTGAAAGACAAGTAGAAGAAAATTTACAATATGGGTGTGCTCTTGAATTTGAAGGATTCGGTACAAAAGCGTATATCCACATCTTAAGGAGGGATTGAGGTGAGTAGCGAACCTATTGAACGACGAGTTAGTTATATCGGAGATAGACTTAGGGGGTCCCGATGTGAAGTTTGTGGAAAAGAGTATTTCATGCCCCGAGATTATTGCGGAAGATGTGGACGAAAAAGTTTTACCAAAATGGAGAATATTGACTTTTTTCACGAGAAGGGTAGATTAGAAGTTTGTACACTCGTTAGAAAACCAACAAACAAATTTACGAAATTAGGACCATACATCTATGGCACAATTTCATTTCATAATGGCAAAATTAGAGTTCCAGGCAGATTAACCGACCACATTATAGGAAAAGAGAAGATAGATCTAGCAAGCTTTGAAAGTAGAGATGTTGTTCCGAGATTTCGAAAGAGATGCACTGTAAGTCAAAGCGACATAATCCCAACGATTTCCCTCGCCTTTACATTTGCTGACGAATATTATCCACATCAAGAGTATAAAATAATTAAAGCAAAAAAAGAATATGACACACCCGGAATCGTTGGATACGGGGTATATCTTTCTAAGTTTAGGATTAAAGAAGGGGCGATGGAACGATCAGTGCCTTTTATGGACGAAGATGCGATCACTAGCGCAGTTGAGGCGGGTAATATGGCTTTAATTCATTCTGCTGTAGATCACAAATTACTAAGTAAGGTATATGTTGGTTCAGAATCTAATCCTTATGCAGTTAAACCAATATCCTCCAAAGTAGCCCAGACATTAAGGCTTGGCGAAGAAGAAAAAGAGGGAGTGCAGAGCGTAGACGCTATTGATACGGGGTTTGCATGTAAAGCTGCCACCAGTATGTTTAAGGACGCCGCAGCTCTCGCATATTATC
>JAGLRI010000237.1 GCA_023136395.1 Candidatus Bathyarchaeota archaeon
TATATTAAGGAGTAAAAAAATGCGGGTTCTTGAAGTACTTAAATCCATCGAAATTCCAAAAAATGTGGATGTGAATGTGGAAGGAAGAGTTGTTACGGTTAAAGGTGAGAAAGGAGTGTTAACACGAAATTTTTCTCACGCTCCTATTTCTATTAAACGGGAGGGAGATGTAATTAAAGTTCAGGCGAATAATCCTCGTAAAAGAGAAGCGGCTCTTGTTGGAACACTATGCTCCCATATTCAAAACATGATAAATGGGGTAAAAAACGGTTTCACATACAAATTAAAAATCGTTTTCTCTCATTTTCCAATATCTGTTAAGGTTAAAGAAAAAAAAGTGTTGATAGAAAACTTCACTGGAGAACGGAGTGTAAGAACAGCTAAGATAATGAACGACACCAAGGTAACAGTAAAGGGAGACGATGTAATTGTGCAGGGAACCAATATAGAAGATGTAAGTCAAACAGCCGCAAACATTCAACAAGCAACAAAAATCAAGAACAAAGATCCCCGAGTTTTTCTAGATGGCATTTATATTTATGAGCGAATGGAGGGAATGGAAGAGTGAAAAAGCTTTCTAACGAGCAGGCCATAAAGGTACGGAAGCGAATTAAAGATAAGAAGCCTGACTTTAAAAGGCAGGAAAGCTGGCGGTATAAACGAGTTAAAGAGAATTGGAGAAGAGCACGTGGTAAAGACAGTAAGATGCGGAAAAGTGTGAAGGGGTGGCCTAAATCTCCAAATGTTGGCTACCGCGGACCTAAAGCAGTTAGAGGATTCCATCCCTCCGGATACATTGATATTTTAGTTCGAAACCTGGATGATGTTAGCAAGATTGACCATGAAACACAAGCCATTAGGATATCCCATACAGTTGGAGCTAAGAAACGAGGTGAAATTTTCACGATGGCTACAGAAAAAGGTATTCACGTTCTAAATCCAAAAGAAGAAAGAGGAATTGAGGAGCCAATTGGCTCGAGTTAATGATAGGGTGGCATGAAAGAATTGAGTCTGAAAAGTCAACGCCGCTTGGCTGCAAAAATCCTTAAGGTCGGTGAAAACAGAGTTTGGATTGACCCTGATCGGATAGACTACGTGGAAGCAGTGATCACGAGAGAGGAGATCAAAAGACTGATTCGTGAGAACGTGATTCAAGCTCCAGCCAAGAAAGGAGTTAGTCGTGCTCGTGCTCGTGTTTTGCATGAAAAGAAAAAGAAGGGGCGAAGAAGAGGGGCAGGAGTAAAAAGCGGTACACCTCACGCAAAGATTTCTAAAAAGCATCAGTGGATGAAGAGAATTCGCTCATTGCGGAAGAAATTGCGCGAATTGAAAAACCGTCGCACAATCACGCAAAGCGTCTATCGTAAGCTATATGCCCTGGCGAGTGGCGGTGTATTTAAATCGATAACAGACATGGAACGTTATATAAAGACCAACGATTTATGGAGGAAAAGATGATGGCTAGAAGCCCAACTTACCGTGTTCCCTTCCGCAGACGGAGGGAAGGAAAAACCAATTACAAACTTAGAAGATCTCTAGTTCTATCCAAGCTACCTAGGTTGGTGGTTCGAAAAACCTTAAAACATATAATAGTTCAAGTCTCTGAAGCAAAGATACCAGGTGATGAAACCATCGTTTCCACCCACTCCCGCGAATTAACTAAAAAATACGGTTGGCAAGGAAACTACAATAATATTCCCGCAGCTTATTTAACTGGACTCTTATGCGGTTACAAGGCTAAGGTTAAGGGTGTTGAAAAAGCGATAATTGATATCGGTTTACAATCATCGTCTAGAGGTGCACGAGTT
>JAGLRI010000238.1 GCA_023136395.1 Candidatus Bathyarchaeota archaeon
CGACATGTGCATCCTTAAACCAAGCATAATCGGTACGACAAACGAGATGCAAGCTAAGATAGTGGATAAAAATCCAGACAAGTTCCGTGCATGTTGTAGCGACCAGAAACTTAAGATTAAGGTCTGGCGAGGTGAGGTAGAATGGACCCTTGAGGCAGCTATCGAAGAAGTTGAAGCAGCACTAAATTGGGGAAAAGGCAAGTTCGTAGACATCGGCGAATTCGCTCCGGGTATGCACCCCGGAATCCAGATACGTAAAAAAGCACCCACATCCAGGGAACGCTTAGATGAATTTCGTGCATTCCTGGATCTCGCTGCGAAGTACGGCGTATGTATGGATTGGCATGAACGTCCCCTGACACTACTTTCCCGAGTTGCCAGAGAATATCCTAATGTACCCATCATCTTCTGTCACGGCGGACATACGGAAGAAGGAATTAAAAATGCATGTGGTTTAGCAGGGCGAGGGGAAAACATTTATCTTGAGACTGGGTGTTGGCCAGCTGAGTACTTTGAGATTGCAATAAAAAACCCAAACGTTGGTGCAAAACATCTCATCTGGGGACATGACTATGGCAACGTCCCCCAATACATCACAGCTCATCCAGGAGAGAAATATCTTCCATCGAGTTCCCCCGGTTTTGCTCAAAGCGGATGGCCGCGTGTACCTACCTACCAAACCGACTTTTGGGGTTGGAGCCTACGTCAAATAAGCAAAATTGCAGATTGGAACCTCGTAACTCAGGATGAGATCAACCTCATTCTAGGCGGAAATGCAGCCAAAATCTTTAAGCTACCAGTACCCTTCGAACGAATGTTCCCGGAAGGTAGACCCGACATCTGGGGTATCCACTGGGAGAAATCAATACCTTTCATCCCAAAAGATCAAGTCCAACATCCAGACCAACCCTAAACGTCTTCTAATCCCTCAACCCCCCTCATTTTTTGTACATATTATCCAGCGGAGTCCATGTATGGATTTTATTAATTTGCATAGGTTAAGAAATGTAGATTCCGCTCGGAAAATTTGTTTTCTGTAACTTATTATTTGTTTCAAGCGCGTCTATTTTTTCTTTATCTTCTGGGAGATAATAAAGAATTAATAGTTGTTTCTTCGGATCGATTTGAACACCATCCGCTTTAATTGTTGTAAGGTAATCAGCAATTTTTTGATTAAGATATGGTTCCCAGACCATCGTTAAAATTTGTCTCGAAGAAACTAAAGCACCTTCTTCATCAAGAAGATAGAAACCATTCATATCGTGGAGTTCAGCAACCTTAACAACACCATTACTTTGTAATATTTTTTTGATTACCTCAACATCTATAGGAAAAACTATTTCTTTTAATGAAATCTTCTTCATTTTTCATCCCCTGGATTCAGCCTTTCCCTAATGACAGCAGATCAACTATAGGAATTCTTATGTGAGACTTAAAAAACACAACGAAGAAAAAAATAGAAAGATGAATCACTTTATTTTTTCCAAATTAAAGTTACATTGTTCACGTGCTAGCTAGCTAGTATCTTAATTACATTTAAATCCAAATTTTAAATTATATTAATCTCTATGAAAAAAAGGAGGTAAGATGATGGCAAGGGATCCTGTCTGCGGTATGAATGTAGATGAAAAGACTGCTCAGTGGAAGAGTGAGTACAAAGGCAAGACTTTCTACTTCTGCGCAGAACGTTGCAAACAGGTATTTGATAAAAAACCAGATCGATTCGCCAAATAAACCATTTATTTTTAATCCGTTATTCGGATTTATTAAGGCCATTTTATTGGTCTAATCGTACCATTTGAAG
>JAGLRI010000239.1 GCA_023136395.1 Candidatus Bathyarchaeota archaeon
GTTCTACTCTCGTGAACTCAATGCCGAGGTCACGAGCAGTTTGATACAACTCTTCGTAACCTTTAAAGTTGGTACGCATGTCCTTGTAAAGAATGTTAATCTTAACGTCTTTTTCACGCTCTTTGAGCGTAACTGCGTTCTTTATCGCAAGCATGCAGCAGAATCCGGAACAGTACTCGTACTTGTTGACATCCCTTGAACCCACGCATTGAATAAATACTATCCTTCTGGATTCTCTTCCGTCCGACGGTCTAAGCAGTTTTCCGCTAGTAGGACCTGCAACGCACATAAGCCTTTCGAGCTGCAATCCCGTTATTACGTTCTTATACGATCCATAACCATATTCCTTCAAGTCGTAGGGTTCATAGATGTCGAATCCGGTCGCCACGATTACGATACCAACTTCAAACGTAATCTCTTCAGGTTTCTGTTCGTAATTTATAGCATCATATTCACATACTTTCTCACATATCCTGCAGCCATCCTCCGTGAAATGAATGCAATTTTCTCTGTCGATAGTGTACATTAAAGGCATAACCAGTGGAAAGGGCATGTAGATCGCTTTCCTTGTACTAAGACCTGCCTCAAATTCGCTTGGGACCTCAACAGGACACTTCTCATTGCAATCTCCGCAACTAATACAGTTAGCTTCCTCAACAAACCTAGGTTTCCTTACTACCTTGACCTTGTAACTTCCGATTACACCCTCAACCTGCTTCACCTCTGAATAAGTGAGCAACTCGATGTTTGGGTGGTTAGCAACATCAAACATTCTAGGGTAGATACATGAAAATCCTAAATTTGTTTGATTACACCGGGAAAGAAAAGGACACTTAGAACAGTCAAGGATCGGAAATGTCTTGCCTAATTGAGCCACATGCCCCCCGACACTCACATTTCTCTCAACAAGATACACTTTAAATCCCATATTTGCGAGATCTAAAGCAGCATTTAATCCAGCGACTCCTCCACCTAAAACCATGGCTCTGTTCGTCACAGGAACCTCGATTGTTTTCAGTTCCTGAAGAAGCCTTACTTTTGCCACTGCTATCTTCACAATTTCTTTTGCTTTTTTTGTGGCTTCCTTTGGGGTGCTTGGGTGCGCCCATGAAGAGTGCTCACGTATGTTCGCCATCTCAAAGAGATAGGGATTTAACCCCGCTTCGGCGACACACCTGCGGAAGGTAGGCTCATGTAAACGTGGAGAACATGCTGCGACAACTACTCTATTCATTTTGTACTCTTCTATTCCCTTTCTGATCTCGTTTTGCCCTGGATCAGCACACGTGTAGCGATTTTCTTTAACGTATACCACGTTGGGTAGCGTGCGGGAGTATTCTGCGACTTCTTTAATGTCAATAACACCCGCGATGTTGAGACCGCAATGACAAACGAAAACTCCAATCCGTGGCTCTTCCGACATTTTAAACCGTCCTCCAAGCAGATATTGAGTGGGTACCCATCCTGATTAAGCCAGTAAGATCGCTGTAAACATTTCCCCTACGAGTAAAGCTAACATTTTTAAACATTTTTTCTTTCATACTTTTTCCTCCTTTAACGCCGCTCTGACTTGAGCCAGAATTTGGTTAGTCGTAAATTGGGGCATGGTTATTGCTCCTGAAGGGCACGTGGAACCACATACACCACACCCCTTGCACATGCCCTCAATAACATTTGCTAGCAGTTTTTCTTTCTCCTCTTCAACTTTTATGGCCTCGTACTCACAAACATCTTCGCAAACCCCACACCCGCTACAATAGTCCCCATTGACTATAGCTACGATGGGTTCGATCTCCC
>JAGLRI010000024.1 GCA_023136395.1 Candidatus Bathyarchaeota archaeon
AATTCCAATGGGAGAAGATGGTTTCATAGCAAGTAAACATCCAAAACTGAACCCGATCTCTACTCTTAGAGAAGGAGTATATGCTGCTGGAGTTTCGCTAGGACCAAAAGACATTCAAGACTCTGTGATCGACGCCAGAGCCGCTGCAGCACACGTTATGACATTCATTGGAAGTGGGACAAAACTTTTAGATCCAATAAAACCGTTGCTAATCGGTGAGTGCAACAGCTGCGGTACATGTGTGGAGGTCTGCTCCTATGGCGCAATAGAGCTAAAAGAGAATAAGCCTATCGTAGATTTGTTTTCATGCACAGGTTGTGGCGCATGTGTTGCTGCCTGCGAGATGAAGGCTCTGGAGCTTCCTCACTACACAAGGAAGCAAATGGAAGAGGAAATCAAGGGGTTGCTATCCCGAGATAAGGAGGAAGTCGTAGTGATCGGATTCTTCGATGATAAAATTTCATACACCGCTGCTGATAATGCTGGTACAACAAGGCTCTCCTACCCCCTCAATGTTAGAATCGTGAGGGTTTCTTCTACCGCTCTCTTAGACAAAGATATCTTGATGACGTGTTTCGCCTACGGTGCAGACGGTGTAATGATTTATGAGGACGAACAGGCAAAAGAGATAGGTCTCACGAAGAGTTTAGTGGAATCAACGAAAGCAGAACTTGAAAAGTTGGGAATCGAAAAAGAGAGGATACATTTTCAGCCAATGTTGCTTCCAATCTTCAGAATGCTTCCTGAATTCATCTCGAAGTTTGTGAACCGAGTAAAAAAAATTGGTAAAATTTCAGATAAGCAGAGACAATCTCTTAAACTCTAGTTAAAGAGTGAACTTGTTGATTAACAACTTTTTCTTATTTTTTAGAACAACGTTTAATATAACAGAATTTCTGGATTTAATTAAATAACTAACTAAAAGTGAGAGATATGACCCAATTTAAAGTAAAAGACGTCTCATTGACTAAACAAGGATTATTATTGATTGAGTGGGCTGAAAGTAGAATGCCTGTATTAACGAAGATTCGAAGAGACTTTGAAAATCGTAAGCCATTAGAAGGTTTTCAAATCGCTGCCTGTTTGCATGTTACAAAAGAAACCGCAGTGCTCATGAGGACGCTTTTAGCAGGGGGGGCTAAGGTTGCTTTGTGTGGATCTAACCCTCTATCCACTCAGGATGAGGTGACCGCGGCTCTGGTTAATGATGGAGTTAACGTGTATGCATGGCGGGGTGAGACGACCGAAGAATACTATTGGTGTGTAGAGAAAGTGATCGATTATGCTCCTTTTATAACATTAGATGATGGTGCTGATTTGGTTAGCACGATTCACAGGAAGAAAGGCGAAGCCTTAAACCGCGTGAAGGGTGGCACAGAGGAAACCACGACGGGAGTTATGCGTTTGAGGGAGATGGCGAAGGCTAAAGCTCTAAAATATCCAATAATTGCCGTAAATGACGCATACACAAAATATTTGTTTGACAATCGCTATGGAACGGGGCAAAGCACCATAGACGGAATTGTCCGAGCTACTAACGTTCTTTTAGCTGGAAAAAATTTTGTGGTGTGTGGCTATGGATGGTGCGGTAGGGGACTGGCTTTGCGAGCGAGAGGAATGGGTGCAAACGTGATTATTACTGAAGTAGATCCGATAAAAGCCCTTGAGGCGATTATGGATGGCTTTCGCGTGATGCCGATGAACAACGCTTCAAAAATTGGTGACATTTTCGTGACTGTTACAGGAAACATAAATGTTATCCAAAAAGAGCACATGCTCCAGATGAAGAATGGTACTATACTCGCTAACAGTGGACACTTCAATGTTGAAATAAACATATCTGATCTGGAGAATATCTCATCTTCAAATAGGGTCATTAAATCGGGTTTAGAAGAGTTCGTCCTCCGTGATGAAAGGAAGTTATATCTGTTGACTGAGGGAAGGCTGGTGAACCTTGCTGCAGCAGAAGGTCACCCGAGCGAGGTAATGGATATGTCCTTTGCTAATCAAGCCCTTTGCGTTGAATATTTAGTGAAAGAGAAGGAAATGAAACCAAAAGTCTATTCTGTGCCTGAGGAGATCGATAGATTTGTAGCGAATCTCAAGTTGAAGGCGATGGACATAGAAATTGATGATCTAACAGAAGCTCAAAAGAGGTATCTAACCACTTGGGAAGAAGGAACTGTATAATTTCATTTAAAAAAAGATAATGAATAATTGTAGTGCTTGAATGTTAGATGAAAAACTTTTTATGGGGTTACGAATAAACATGGCTACATTGTGGTGATGCTGAATGGTAAGTAAGGATCAGTCAATAGGTGCTTTAATCTGTCTAGTTTGTGTGGTTTTTGCAATTACATACATTATTTTTATGTTTTATCCACCTGCAACGTTAACGTTGGGGGGCTGGCTCATGGCAATTGGTTGGGAAGGCGTAACTAATTACATTGTCAGATTGTGGCTAGTTGCAGTTCCAGTAGTCGTTGCATTTGTAGTTGTATTAGCTATTGGAGCTTGGATTGGTTGGACTATGGCAACAACTCCACCACCGAGACCGATTGAAGAAATTGAAGCTGAGATGAAACTAGAACAGGAAATAGAGGAAGAAAAGCCTGAACCTACTGGTGAAAGTTGAAAAAAATAACATGTCTTTTTTTAATCTTTTTTCATGAAATGCGGGGCTCCACATGAGTAAGGTTAAGGGTTTAGTACTCTGTGGAGGGACAGGAACGAGGCTTAGACCCATTACATATTACTTCCAAAAATCTATGATTCCCGTGGGAGCAAAGCAGAAACCTTTACTGGAATACGTGGTTCGACTTCTCAAATTTAACGGAATCACAGACTTAACTTTTCTAGTTGATTACAAAGCAGAGCAGATTATGAATTATTTTGATGATGGCTCTAGATTTGGTGTGCAAATTTCCTATACACAAGATGATCCAAGATTGAAAGGAACAGCAGGATCCGTGCTCAACGCTTACAAGCAGAGTGTTGTTGATCATAAAAACACGTTACTTGTATATTATGGGGACATCCTCACAAACATGAATGTGAAGGGATTATTGCAACATCACGGAGATATGCACGCTTCAGCAACTGTTGCTCTAGCCTCCGGCTTCACAGTTAGAGTGGGTATGGCTGATCTGGGCAAAGATAACAGAATTCGAAGATTTGTAGAAAAGCCGAAGCTAAAGGAACCAGTGAGTATTGGATTAATAGTTTTAAATGGAGAAACACTTAGAGAAATGGAACAATTGGAAAAGGAGAAGAGTGAATTGGATCTTATGAGTGACTTCATTCCACATCTCATAGAGATAGGTAAGTCTGTCTACGGCTACCTTTCAGATGCTTTTTGGTACGATGTCGGTAGCACTGAAGCATATGAGAAATTAGACCCAAGCCTCATCGAAGATTCGCTGTCCTACCTTTTTAGTTAGCTATATTTTATTGGCAAACAGAAGCACAAAATTTTGAGTTGACTGCATTATAAACTTAATTTTTCATTAAAAGAATAAACCGTTATATTGAATTATAGATTAAACTCAACTACCCTCAGGTGGAGAATGCAACATGAGAAGAGAGACAACAACGTGGTTAACTATCATAGAGAAATTTTTCGGTTTATTAATAATTATCTTAGGAATAATTGTTTTTTACTACACGCAGCAGATTAGGATAGAAGGCATCGTGTTTGGTTTCTTCATCTTTTTTGGGCTTGTTTTAATAGCATCTGGTGTCTTTATGATATTGGCACAAGGCAAGTAGACTAAGAATCTAATCCTAAAAAAACACGATAACTCCATTAGTTTAAGATGTACTAACTTGTAGAAAAAACCGTAATACTCCTTTTAGGTGGAGAAAGGTTGCAACCATCAGATCCAGATAAATCTATGATTAGACCCTTTCGAGTAGTCGATATCGATAAAGTTTACGAAATCGAATGTAAATCCTTCCCTTTTCCCTGGTCTAGGTTTCTGTTTAAACGTCTCCATTATAAGAATCCACAGGGATTTCTTGTTGCAGCGAGAAATGGTGAAGCGATTGGATATGGAATAGTAGAAATTATGAAACGCAGGGGACTTAAGTCTGAATTAAAGAGGTTTGGACATTTATTAAATTTGGCAGTAGATCCACCGTTCCGGTGTCAAGGTGTTGGGGGTGAATTGGTATCGGCTCTTATACTCTATCTGCAAGGAAAGAGAGTAGAAGATTTTTTATTAGAAGTCCGTGTCTCAAACTCTGTAGCCAGAAATTTCTATTCAAAACTGGGTTTTAAAGAGGTAGGTCAAAAAATCTTGTACTACTGGAATGAAGACGCTGTGGTAATGAATTTACGCCTTCAAAAGAGTGATAACCATTAGATGCAAGTTGTGAAATAGGGAAAATGATGTTGCTCTTCTTTAAGGATCTTTTATCCTTTCGCGCCCACATGTTGAATGTTAATCTTGTAGGGTATTAGAGCTAGTGAATAACACCTTCTGACGCAAGGTGAGTTCCTTGTCTTAAAAAGATTGTCAGCACGTGTTCTTTTCGAAGTTTTTTCCTGAGTTCCCTATCGTTTGTAGCGACAGGACAATTCCATTTCTTAGCCACTCGAACAATTAAATCGTCGTGTGTCTCCCTTGAACTCTGTTCAAAATGGATTATACGACATTTTTCTGCGAGTTTGAGTGCCAATTCCCCTTGTTTACGCAACTTGGGAGAGCCATGTTTAACCATCTTCAAAAGTTCCTGATATGTAGCAGAAAGCAGAATAGGATCAACACGTTGATTTAAATGTCTAATTAACTCATCGAATATATCTACTCGAAATTTTGAAGGAATACAGAGGAAGTTAGAATCCATAATTACTTTCATAGTCAGCAAAAAATTATTAATTCAATACATTAAAGTTTTGTTAAATTAATTATGTTAACGATTTTCCTTATGCTTTCCTCATCAGTCTTTTTGGAGAGGATTCAGAATCCTTCGGCTAACCCGATTTTGTGCGGATTAGTCTCTTACATTTATTCGTATTTTTGGTGGATGTTTTAAAGTGTTTTCTACGGTGCAATGTTCAACTGATCTAAGTAAACCTTTTCTTTCAGGTTCTGTAAGGCTATGTGGGAAGATGATTTCCAACTGTATTACTCCCACTCTATGAGGGTCTTCAGAGTACTTCCAGCTACTTCGGACCTCTAATCCCTTCAGATCTGCAAATCGGCGCTTAAGAAATATCATAGCATAATAAGATGCGCATGCCGCGAGGGACGCGTTCAGTAGTTCTACTGGAGTCATGCCTTGGTCTGCGCCATTCTCTGATTTGGGTTGGTCTGTAGTAATGCTGTGAGATCTACACGTAACTTCAAACTTTGTTCCTTCTAAATACTTTACTGTAAGACTCATTCAATAACCACCAGAGTTAGGATGATCTTTCTTTATGCATCTTAGAAATTAGATGCATCTTGTATTTTTGTTTATTTAATTACTCCATATCCGATAAGGCGCCATCTTGCAGCTAATTTTCTGCTAATGGCCGCTCGCGATCCTGCTTCCGCACACACTGGACGCCCTAACTTAAGGTTAACAGTATCTTTTCCTACAATCGAGATTACAGTTCCCACAGTTATTATTGTTCCCACATCAAGGAGAACACTCTCACCCATGCGTACTCTGTCGACTTTTTTCATATCCTTGGTCCCCACAGCGCGTTCTAAAAGGTGAACATCTAGAGTCAATTCGTATAGAGTTGGTGGAAGCATGCCTGGTCTCCCAACTAGATTTCCGATGAGTCCGTCTGCTTTAGTTAGAGAAGGATCTAATAGGGTTCCGATTCCTACTAAACCACCGGATTGAGCTTCTTTAACCGCTCTTCCACCCACGTATAAACTAGTTATTTCCGTAAAGATTGGTTCATAAACCGTTTTATGTTGTTTTTCAGTACGGATTCCTGGACGAAGCTCTATTTCCTCCCCTACAATAAATTTACCTTGAATGAGCGAACCACCAACCACACCTCCTGTTAATTTATCCAATGAGGTTCCAGGTTTATTTACGTCGAAGGAGCGTACGATATACATTCTTGGGGGTTTTGTTGAGTCTCTGTCCGGAGTGGGGATGTATTCCTCTAATGCCTGAATCAGAAAATCTATGTTTGAGGAGTGCTGGGCGGAAATGGGGATAATGGGTGCGTCTTCAGCAACTGTTCCCTTTACAAACTCTGTGATCTCTCGATAGCTTTCCAAAGCTCTTTTTTCATCAACTATATCGATTTTATTTTGGGCAATCACGATTTTTTTTAATCCCACTATCTCAATAGCTGCTAGATGCTCCCGGGTTTGTGGTTGCGGACAAGGTTCATCAGCTGCTATAACCAGTATAGCTCCGTCCATGACAGAAGCTCCAGAGAGTGTTGTTGCCATAAGAGCCTCGTGGCCTGGAGCGTCTACAAAACTTATGCCTCGAACGAATTCGGCAGGAGAGTCGCATTGAGGACATATTTCTTTCGTGGTATAACCCTGTGGGGGATCGCATTTAGAGCATTTGTATATGGGAACATCAGCATAACCTAGTTTAATGGTTATGCCCCTCCTCAACTCCTCACTATGCCTGGCTGCCCAAACGCCTGTTATAGCCTCTACCAAAGTGGTCTGTATGGACTATAGGTATTTCCTATGGTTTTCCATGATCCACGTGGCCGATTGTCCCAATATTTACAGACGGTTGCTGAGGTATGGTGACGCTTTTTTTCCCCAGTATGTTTTTTTCCTCCTTCTTTAATGGTTAAACGCCTTCCTATTAAGATTTTTTCTAATCTCACTTTCAGCGAGTCGTTCGGTTATTATGAACCTCTCGCTAGAATCTTTTTCTATTAATTTTTAATATTAAAAAATAACAGATGTTACTTTCTATATTTTTTAATATTAAAAATTAACATAGACAAATTGGTTAGATAAGAAATCTTGCTGAACTAGATAAAAACTCGAAAGCATTTCAAAGGCGAATTGTAATGGAAAACGAAATTATACAAGATCTTCGTTGTGCTAGATGTTTTCGACCTTTAAATGAAAATAAAAAATATCTTGGAAAACTGTGGCATTGTAAAACTTGCGTCGAAGATTTAGAGAATTCCACAAAGGGGCACGTACTCACCCTCCTGATTGGTAAAAAATCGCTTTGCGGTAAATGTGGAAGATCTTTATCACTACACATCTACAATTACAGAGGAATACTGTTTTGCAACGAATGTTTTAGCGACGTGAAAAATGACTAATTTGAAGTAACAACCGCAATTTAAGAGGCTCTTTCTTCAATCAATTTTAAAAATTTCTTACAATAGTTCAGCATCTACATTTTTTCTCTTAAGCTGTTCTAAATGTTTATTATATTAAAGATTTAAGATTAAAGAGGAGGTGTAAATTAATGGTAAAAATTGTTAAGGTTGCAGAAACACCTATAGAGCCTCACGGAATTGCTGAAAGGATATCTCTAGTTAGCGAGGAGATGGGTGCCAAAAATTTTGATATGTTTCTTCTTACTGTAAAGCCTAATACTCCCCCTCACACTTCATATCATTCTCATAAGAAACAGGAAAACGGCTTCTTTATAATGCGAGGTAAAGCCAAAATGATAGTTGAAGGTGTTGAGTACATTGCGGGTCCAATGACAATGATTTTCGTTTCACCCGGAGAGAAACATCAAGTTATCAACATTGGGAAATCAAACCTCGAAATAATGGCAATACACGCGCCTGTAAGGGATGAAGACATACCTATACAAGATGAAGCTTACTTGAGGAGAAACGTTTGAAAGCTGCAAGGTTCGTTGTAGATACACATTCTCACGTAACAACACTATACCGACCGTGGAAAGACAGATTGAATGAATTGGGTATGGCTTGGGATAAAGGTCAACATAGCAAAGGGTTTAAATGGACTCATCCAACCGCTGAACCTTATGATAACTCGCCTCTTTGTCTTTACGACATGGAGACTTATGATGTTGACATGTGTATTCTCAAACCAAGTTTCATAGGCACGACTAATGAGTCGCAGGCTGAACTGGTGGATAAATATCCAGACAAGTTCCGTGCTATGTGTAGCGATCAGAATCTTAAAATCAAACTCTTGAGTGGTGAGGAAGAATGGACACTAGAAGCCGCTCTCGAAGAGGTTGAAGCAGCACTAAATTGGGGCAAAGATAAATTCGTTGGAATCGGTGAATTCATTCCTCAAGAGATGGATAAAGATAAAGTTCAAAAAGTTTCCTTCAGGGAACGTTTTGATGAGTGGCGCGCGATTATGGATCTTGCTGTAAAGTATAGCGTTACTGTAGATTATCATGAAGGTCAAGGAAGATATAGATTGTTGTCAAGAGTAGCTGCTGAATATCCTGAGGTACCCGTCATCCTCTGCCATGGCGGTGGAGGGACACCCGATGGAATACGAAGGGCGACTGGGGCCGTAGGTAGATCTTCAAGCGTTTATCTGGAGACAGGGTGTTGGTGTGCAGAGTACTTCGAGATTCCAATGAAGCACCCAAACGTTGGGGTAACCCAGCTCATCTGGGGACACGATTATGGTAACGTTCCCCAAATGATCTTGTCTCGTCCAGCATCAGATTATCACCCACCGTTCATCACCGGCCATTTTCAAGTAAAAGATCAACATCCCCATGTTCCCTACCAAACCGACTGGTGGGGTTGGAGCCTCCACCAAATAGAGAGACTCAAAGATACGGTGACTCAAGACGAGATCAACCTCATTATGGGCGGAAACGCAGCCAAAATATTCAAGCTACCTGTACCCCATCCACGAATGTTCCCGTCCGGAAGACACGACATCTACGGCGTCCACTGGGAGAAGAGCATACCCTTCCTACCAGCAGAACAGATACAAAACCCGGATACACCTCAACCGTATCGTTGGTAAAACCCTATACCTTCCCTTTTTTTTATTTTCTGTCACAGCTATAAAATACGTTAATTAAGATTAGACATTTACAAATGTCGTATTTTTATGATATCTAACAGAACAGAAAATCTCAGAATCTATGTATTAACTGTCTTCTCTTTCTGTAAACTTGAATAAAGAATATAGACTTTATTACTGTCCTCTTAGATCTTTACGAATTACTTTACCCATCGCGTTCCTAGGTAATTCGTCAATAAACTTTATTTCTTTTGGGAGTTTAAAGATCGCAAGGTTATCTTTGCAATAATTGAGGATATCATCTTCATTTATAGAATCCTTGTACTCTTCTTTAAGCACTATGACAGCTTTAATAATATCACCATATTCAATAACCTTAGCTGGTACACCGACAACCGCTACTTCTTTTACTGGTTCGTACTCGTTAATGATGTCTTCAACTTCTCCTGGGTATATCATGTGAGCCTTGTACTTGATGATGTTTTTAATCCTATCAGACATGAAGAAGTATCCATCTTCGTCCATGCGTCCTAGGTCTCCACTTCGGATCCAGCGTTTCCCCGCGATGTTAACGAAAGCCTCTGGATGTTTGTTACCACGCCCCTGATTCCAGTAGCCTCTGGTCACCTGAGGACCGCTGATGATGATGTCTCCCAGCTCCCCTACTGGGACAAACTCATCTTTCTCTTGATCAGCGATCGCAACGAGTGTACCTGGCATAGGGATGCCAAGCGATCCGGTGCGATCTGGAGCCTCAGAGGTCGCTCCGAGGACAGTGCCGGTCGCGGGAATCGCTTCGGTTAAGCCGTATCCTTCTGTAATATGTGTTCCCGTTAATTCCTTCCATTCGTCTTTCAGACTCTGCGGTGTGTAATCTGATCCGGATGCGCATATTTTGAGTGAGGTGAGGTCATATTTGCCCTTCCTGATTTCTTTCATAAGGATCCTAAAGAAGGCTGGTACTCCAAATAACAATGTGAGTTTATACTTTTCAATATCTCTTAGCATATCCTTAAATACGGGCCTTAAGACGACGATAAGGGTTTGACCCAACGATAAACATCCTGTCATGATGAAGTTCTGCCCATAGACGTGGAACAACGGTAAATATGCCAATACGTACTTGCTGTCTTCGAAAATTTTTCCTGCGCCTGCTAATATAGTCTCCATCATGGCTAAAACATTATAATGTGTAAATTCAACGCCTTTGGGATTGCCAGTTGTACCTGAAGTATAAATTATGGACGCTAAATCTTTCTTAGGATCTATTTTTACTGTGGGATAACTGATGTCTTTTCTCTTAATCAAATCCTCGAAGAAGTGCACTGGCTCATTTTTGGGAATGGTTGCTTTAGGCATCTTCCTTAGGGCTCTGGCTAATGTCTTCTTTAAATATGGCATAAAATAAATTGTGTCTGTTAATATGACCTTATTAATTTCCAGATTATTTATGACTGGCTTAGTTTTATTATAAAGCAAGTCAAGCATGATTATACATTCTGCTGTACTATCTTTGAGCTGTTCTTCAATCTCTCTAGGCGAAAATAAAAAGTTGACGGCAGTTGGAATCGCGCCTAATTTTTGAGTGGCATAGTAAGCTATCATGAATTGAGGACAAGTAGGTAGGTATAGTGCCACAACAGAGTTCTTCTTTATTCCCAGATCGTGAAGGGCTGAAGCCATCTTATCGATGTACTCACCCAGTTTCTCATAACTTATTTCAGTACCATAAAAATTTATGGCTGTTTCTTTGGCGTACTTCTTTATCGATTCGTCAATTAACTGAGTAACTGTGATTTCAGGTACTTCAATTTCATGAGGAACGTCTTCAGGGTAATTTTTTGTCCACGGCTTATCCAAATAATTCATATTCTCACCACTCTGACGGAGGTCCAAATCTCCACTTACTATAGATGTAACTTAATATCCAGACAACTGCTATGACGAAGACAATTAAGCCTCCTAGTACCCCTGTACTCACGTTGCCTCCTAGTAACATGAAAAGTGTTAAGAAAATTATGAAATGCCCGTAGTAAACGAGGAGGGGTGAACGACCAAACGTTTTTAATGGGGTTAGTTTGATGCCTCGGGCTTCAAGAGCACGAAACATACCGAACATGAAGAGGCTGCTAAATATGGTGAATAGGATAGCATGAGGGTAAGTCCACATGGCTAAAACTATGTGTAACATGCCTGACCCAAGAAGGGTTGGGATGACCATATACCCTATAGTAACTACACCGCCTAAAAGCAAAAGTATCTTTTTCACATCTCTTCCATCCAGTACCAACTTTCCGATGGCTGCGCCAATCAACATTGTGGGAAGAGACTTCAATATTGACCAACCCTCTATGATGAGGGGGTTCAAGAGAGAGACTTCGGGAAGAGATGAAAACCTCGGGAGCAAAACATAGTATAGAACCAAGCCTACTGTTGGTGCTAACACTATTGATATAGCTACGAGTTTTTCCCATGAAAGTTTAAGGATGAATGGAAAAGCTACGATGGCGGTCAAGCCGATACCTATGATTGGCCCACTAAATGTGGCTCCAGCAATGATTACAGGAAGCAGCGTTATCAAGTTAGGTAATTCCCCTCCCCCCAAAATGAACCACATTATGAGTTCAAATATTATGCCTACAATTGCGTAACCACCATATCTAAAGATAACATGACGACCTATAGCGGAAAAGCTCTGTCTTTCACGTCTTCTAGCTAAAGAAAGAGCGAGACTCATTCCAGATACAAAAAAGAAAATGATTAAGCCAGTACCAAGAGGCTTATCGAACGAAACCACCGATAGTTCTAAACTTGTTCCACCAGTGGTCCCCCACTCCCCACCACTCCACAATAAACCAAAAAGTAACATATGTACTGGAATCATGGCAAGAATAGACATACCTCTCATGGCATCAAGAGATGATAAACGTTTC
>JAGLRI010000240.1 GCA_023136395.1 Candidatus Bathyarchaeota archaeon
CTCTGTTTCTGACCACCAGAGAGGTAGACACCTCGCTGTCCAACCATTGTGTCGTAACCATCGGGAAAGTCCATAGTGAACTCGTGGGCTTGAGCTGCTTTTGCTGCAGTTATTACCTCTTCTTCAGTGGCGTCGTCCCTACCGTACTTTATGTTGTCACGGACGGTACCAGAGAAGAGAACCGTTTCCTGAAGGCTGATACCTATCTGTGAACGCAGCGAGTTTTGAGTTATGTCTCTAACGTCTACGCCGTCGATTGTAACTCTTCCCTTTGTAACGTCGTAAAACCGTGGAATAAGGTGAATTAAGCTGGATTTACCCGAGCCTGTAGCACCCAATATAGCTACTTTTTGTCCTGGCTCGGCTACGAAGTTAATGTTCTGTAAGACGGGTACAGCGGAATCCTCACTGTATTTAAAGTAGACGTCCTCGAAGACCACTCTACCTTTTACATCTGTGAGAATCTTAGCGTCGGTTTTGTCTTGAACTGGAGAGGTGGAGTCGAGGATCCTCATTATTCGTTCAGAGGAAGCATTTGCGGCAGCTAACCGCCCTGCCATAAATGCTAAAGAGAGGAAGCGAGAAATCATCAAAATGAGATAATTGATGAATGCTATTATCTCACCCACGGTGAAGGTTCCTGCAATTGCATGGAGTCCACCGAAGTAGATGAAAGCGACAGTGCTTAAGTTAAACAGCACTAACATTAGAGGGCTCAGAATCGAAAGAAGCTGCCCCACCTGAATGCTCTGGTCCATTAGATCGCTACTGGCTTTAGCAAACTTTTTGTTCTCATAATCTCTTCGGACAAAATTTTTAACTACCCTGATCCCTGTAAGATTCTCCTGTACTACTTGGTTCAGATTATCAAACTTTCTCTGAATCTCCCGGTATAATGGTTGAGCTTTTAGAATGAAGACTAGAGTGAGAAGAAATGTTAAGGGTAGAAGAAGAAGCATTATAACTGCGAGCTGCTGGTTGGTTACAACCATAATTGTGAAGCTGCCCATTATTATCAGGAGTGATCGGGGGAGCATCCGTAGGGAGTACAGAACTATGTACTGAAGCTGGTTTACGTCGCTGGTTAAGTGTACTAGCAGCTGTCCAGTATGGTAATCATCTAGGTTTTTGAAGCTGAATGAATGAATCTTGTAGTAGACAGCCTTCCTTACGTCTGCGATGAAGTTCTGAGTTGCACGAACGGGAAATATGGTGTTTCCAATGGATAAAAGGGTGCTAAGTATGGAAACACCCATCATGATTATACTGGTATTCAGGATGATCTGTATGTTTTTTGGGGTAACACCTTGATCGATGATGACTTGGACAAGTCTTGGTATTAAAAGGCCTACTCCTACAGCGAGGGTTTGAAGTATTATGGATACGATAGCGTCCCTCTTATAAGGTCCAAGAAACTTTATAACCCGTCTTAATGCATTCATTATTGTTTACATTTTATTAAACTAAGGATGTAATTACTTTTTTGACCTGCTTTATAGATTCTACGATCCAGTCTGGTTTAACAGGAATATTTTCATACTCTTTTCTTTTCACCCAAATGCATCTAATACCCGCGTTTTTAGCTCCTTGTACATCCTTAAGCGGATGATCCCCCACAAAAATAGTATTCTCATTGTTAGCTAGCTAGCTATATAATTCTATATTTTAGAACATGCATGTGCGAACGACAACTAGCTAGCTTTGTGTTAAATGGACGATTCCGAAGAATAGAGCGATAACGAAGATAAATACGACTCCAAGAAAAATTATCAGTTCTTTTCCATATCTTCCAAATTT
>JAGLRI010000241.1 GCA_023136395.1 Candidatus Bathyarchaeota archaeon
GGCCCGCTGTTTTTGAAGTTGATTCAGTTGACATAATAAAAAATCTACTATTTTTTTATTAATATGTTTGCATGCATGTATACTAGACAGAAGTGTCACAACTGGTTCATTTGCTAGCTAGCTAACGTCATTAACTTTAATAATATATCGAATATCCATATCTTTGAGTGCTCATGACATCAAAAAAGAAAGAGATTGAGAAAGAATTAATTGTAACAAACGTTCGTTCAAAAGATGATAACGTGATTTTAGATCTCCGCTTTATCCAATTTAAAGGACCAACAAAACATCAACTACAAAATATTATTGATCCTATGCCAAAGAGTGAAATGGAAATAATGGGGAAAGACATTGCAAAAGGGTACATGGAAATAATGCAGAAACAAATACAACCCATATCGCAACTTTTGCCAACTGCTCCTCCCCCCGACACAATCCAAATAACTCTTTCAGAACAAGAGTATGTTGAAATTGGCAGACCAACAGTACTTGACAAACTTACTTTAAAATTGACTATAAAAACAGTTCAAACCAGCTTAAAACCTTGAAATAGTTTGTCGGCTGAGAACCCTGAGCTTAAAAGCCGACTTAGCCGTATGGAGCTGGAAATAACAGCTAGCTAGCACAGTTCGAGTGCTTTATCACCCTTTATCAGGAGATAAAAATTCTCTTCATCGGAATGTTTAATAACGGTTTTTTTTCTAATTTTACATGATTCTAAAAATTTAATATTCACTGGTAAAGTGTTTAAAATGGCAAGTGAAGAAAATACTAATGAAATAAGTAATGAGGTTTTTTGGAAAAATCTAGCCGGTCGATATTGGTATTTTGTTTTAATATTCGGTTTGCTCATCGTCGGGGCTATTATTGGATTTATTCTTACATTGGATTGGTATATCGATACTTCAGCTATTGGTGGATACGGCTCATGGACATTCGATCAATTTTCACTGGGAACCACTATTGTATGGGTCATATTCTTATTTCTAAGGACACTGTTAATTGTTGCATTGCCTACCTTAGCTGTAGCAGGAATTCTCGTAGCGATCATTTGGTTTGTTATCCTTCCCCCAGAGCTAAAAGAAGAAATAAAAACTAGTTTTAAAACACCCAGACCAGGAAAAAGAAGCAGTGGCGGTGGAGGATTCGGATTTTTACTGTTTATAGGGGTTTGCATATATGTATACGTTGATGGCAATTGGCTGACAGAATTTGGAAGCCTAACCTATGGATATTTTATGAACGCTTGGATCACCGTATTCAAATGGGTTTTAATCATTTTCGGCATCCCAGCAGTAATAATAGGAATTATTTGGTTTGTTCGAAAATACGGTAGATCGGATTCTATGGCTCCCCTAAATGAAGTGCATGACAAAGATGCACAATAGAAGATAGCGTTGCTGCTAGCTAGCTATTAAAATTTAATCCCAACCCAAACTTGCTAGCTAGCTGCTTTTTTCTAAGTAGTAGCGTCCCTCGTCTACTTCTTTCTGCACTTCCTCAGCATATCTTCCGATGCCATTCTGTCTGATGCTTTGAAGTCCTGGCAGAAGTCCTTTGTAGCCTTTGAGATAGGGAGCAAGGTTTTCACATGTCTCAGCTTCATCGCATTCAGCGCAGGTGCGAAAGCCCCTTTGCTTCGCACATGATCTTGCTTTGCAGTTTGGGTCTCCCCCGCCTTGGAAGCACCCTGGACACCCGTCGAACAACTTGACCAAGCCATCCAAAACCTGGTCGAATTCGTTGTAGTGTTTGAAGCTTGGGTCCTTCATGGCGAGTTCTGGCATCATC
>JAGLRI010000242.1 GCA_023136395.1 Candidatus Bathyarchaeota archaeon
TTTATGATGCGTGGTATAACGAGGAGAAGGAAAAGATGGTAGACAAGTTGCAGGAGATGCAAGGTGTCTACGGTGCCACTCCGGAAATCAACCACGACAAGAACTTCCACGGAATATCGATACGCGTGGACAAGAACATGGATCTCTCAAACATTCTTGAGGTCATCCTAAAAAACGGTTTGAAGATAAAGACGATAAACACCCACGAACCGACCCTTGAAGACGCGTTCATTGCCATCACGGGCAAACGACCAGCAGGATCGAATCAACCAAGAGGTCGTAGAGGGAGATCGTAGAAGATGGAAATAGGATTAAAGCTAAAACAGATCGCTGCCTTCACCAAACGGGACTTCTTCAGCTGGACAACCTACAAGACCGCTATGATCACCCAGTTCATCAACATCTTCATAGGCGTCTTCTCGTGGGGAGTGCGAGCTGCATACGTGCAAAAACCGGTGCTCGAGATGTATGGCAGCGATTATGTATCCTTCTTAGTAGTGGGGATCGCCATCGGCAACCTCATAATGCCCCTCGTCCAGGGCATGGAAAGGCAGCTGAACCCTTGGACCCTTGAGACCATCCTGATGACAGGTATAAGCACAACAGTATTTGTAATCGGCAACGTTATGTGGAGATACATCTTCTCCGTCTTCACCTTCATCCCCTACCTTCTCATCGGCATCTACGTATTCGGTGCTACACTAAACGTGAATGTAGCCACCACAATAGTAGCCTTCGCGATCTCCGCAGCCATACTGATGGGCTTAGCCATGATCTCTACCGGGGTGAGGATTGTCACCAAGTCAAGGGACCCCATCACATGGGCACTAAACATCCTTCAGAACCTTTTCTCAGGAATCGCCTTCCCCGTGGTCTATCTTGACACCATATTCTTCCCAGGGATCTCAACGATCTCCTGGCTCCTCCCCCAGACCTGGGTCTACCACCTCTGCCGCCTCGCAATGCTAACCAATCCCTCCCTCCTCGACCCTACAATACAGATTCAGCTCTTCAAAGGTCTCATATTCGCCGTCATCCTCTTCCCCATCGGCTGGAAGATATTCGAGTGGGGTGTGAGAAAATCCAAGAGAGAAGGAACCCTAGGTTGGTACTGAGTTCACAAATAAAAAGACACTAGTACATACGAAACCCAACCGCCTCTCATGCAATCACCCACCAGAGCAAACTCTTCAACGAACGCATAGAAAAAACGCGCGCACGTATGCATGCACGCGAATAGTGTTTCAATTTAGTTATTTATTTATGTAATTTTTAAAGGTGTTCCGTCCTAAGTCGTAATTCCCCATCGACGTAATGAGGTTTTCCTCCATATCACCGCAGCTAAGTATCCACCACCAACACCATTCATGACTCCCGCGATTAGTATTCCTGCTTCTAAAACTGGATTTCTTGGGAGTAACGCTAAGAGGTAAACTGTTACATAGTAGCTGATCATTCCTACGAAGGCTGTGCTTATAGTCATGGCTACCGTTAACTTTCTAGGTTCGACATCTCCTTCTTTGGTTTTAACCTTTAGAGCTAGGGAAAGAACGTCTACTAATAGACCGTAAATCAGGGCGAAGGCTAAAGTGAAAGGTGCATTGGAAGCCCTCAAAATAGCTGTTATAACGCCGCCAACTAGAGCCACAGAAGTTGCCCCGAAGCTGCCTAATAACAGATGACTCAATGCCAGAAATACGACTTGGATGATAATTACTGCTTTGTCTATTGGGCTAGGCATAACTATCTTGGAGACAGCTATCATTGCACCAAAGAG
>JAGLRI010000243.1 GCA_023136395.1 Candidatus Bathyarchaeota archaeon
GTGATAAAAATTATGTCTGTAAGAGGCATCATTCTCACAGAAAAACCAGCTAGAATGACTGCAGGTATGAGTATCAACCAATTACCCGCTAAAGCATAAATTGTTGCGGATATGAAAGCACAAAGTAATGTAAAAAGCATAACTTTTTTTACACCGTATTTTTCAGCGACCCAACCTAGAGGAAGGGAAAAAGTCGAACTAACTGCTGAACCTATGCTGTTCAGTAAACCTAACTCAACAGCGGTTGCACCTAAACCTTTAGCATATAATTGTTTATACTGATTAGTAAGGCGTTGACTCCAATTGTGTATCCCCATACCGATAATTGTGACTTTGATTCTCCTATCCAATTCTTTAAAAAACTTGGAAAAACCCTCAAACAAAGAAGCTTCACCTCTTAAGAGGAATTAGATTCACCCATTTCCAGTCATTCTCTTGTTGAATCAAGGTGTACTCTATCTGATTTCGGAATCTTTTCCCCTCCTATATGCTTCCTTGAATAATCGCGGTTGGTCTCACTATTGACTTTTAAACCTTTTGTAAGAATATTAGAGAAAAACAGAAGGTATTCAATAAAAATTAGCTGTAGCATGCTTGCAACAACATTCGCGCGCACGGGTGGGTGATCTAGTAGATCGCGTTGAGACTATGGATGATTTACCCGAGAATAGATACTGATGGTGGTGAGTTATACGATTGCATAGAATTGTTATTTTGGGCACGAGCCCTTCGTTTGGAGACTCTGACTTTGACGGTCTTACGGATGGTGAGGGAGTGGTTTATTTTAACTCAGATCCATGTGTTCCAGATTATCCCGTAACATAGTAGTTGCCCAAAAGGGAGTCGTGCGCATTGTCGATATCACGTGCAAAGCTACAGGTTACACATTTAGGAAAGAATTTACCTACGTGGAATAGATCTGGTACTACTCATATTTACTATGCGGTTCGACATAGACTTTTATCCCCTCTTCAGCACTATTAATTCCAGGGTAACAGAATACGAGTAATCCTTCTTTATTGTCGATATTTATAGACCCGTGGATTTCGCCCTTGGGGATGTAGATGAAATCTCCCGCTTTGAAATCCATCTCCTGGATATCGTGATCCGGACCAATGAGCATTTTGTCATGGCCTTTGATTTTGTACATGGCCACATCTGCGTTGACATGATAATGTCGTCGGTTCCAGCCACCTGGCGGCATGATCGACGTACCCATAATAAAGCCCGGATTTTTAATGGTCTCGCTGTTAATGCCGAAACCTGTTATTAGCGGAAGAGCATATGCCTTGTCCTCTACAGGCGTCCGGATAATCCTCGACCTTATCTTATATTCTTTTTCCTTTTTAGATAATTTATCTTTTATTTCCTTTTGAACGTGATTCTGGTTTGCATCGTCACCATGGGGTAGCTCTATGAAAGAAGTTCCTGATGCTTCCTTGCTGTCTACTCCGATATAGCAAAAAATAAGTTCGCATACTTCACCCTGACCGACAGCGCCATGGATCTCGCCCCTCCCAAAAAAGCCGAAATCCCCGGGTGCAACATCCAGTTCTTCCATATCCTGATCCGGGCCGACAAGGACCGTGTCGTGTCCGTTGATCCTGTATTGTCCCACATTACAGTTAATGTGAAAATGACGCTGGTTTCTCATGTTAGGTCCGGAAGTAGTTCTTCCCATCACGAGCTGGGCTCCTAGGACGGTTTCACGGGTTATTCCATAGCAGATACTGCACGGTGGTTCGAAATCAGTATTTGCCAATAAAT
>JAGLRI010000244.1 GCA_023136395.1 Candidatus Bathyarchaeota archaeon
GCAACAACTGAAAACAAAGTAACAGCTATTCGTAGAGAGATGAAACAGATCCAGAAGGACTTTGATAAAAAAATAGCAGAAGCCAAATCCACAGTTATGAAAAAGAGACGAGATGTCAAGAGAAATTATGATAAAGAAATTACTAACCTCTCTAAAACATTTAAACAGCAACTTAAAACCCGTCATAAGGAGCAAGTTAAAGCTGAAAAGGATAAGGAGCAGTTAACTACTGAAATTGCACATTGTGAAACTGAGGTAAAATCTTGCAGGATTCATAAAGACGAAACCGGAGAGCTTCAATGGAGGAAGAGGATTAAGGAGCACAAAAAAATGCTTCAGACACTGAAGAAAAAAATCGTTGATTTCAACAAAAGGATAGAAGATATCAACAACACAAAAACGATTGAAATGTCCGAACTAAGGACAAGATATGACAAACAAGTTTGGACTATCACGGAAGACCTACGAGAGATCGAGGCTTCTCAAGAAGCAGCAACTCGAACAAGTCAACAAGAAATGGAATCACTTGAAGATTTGTCCTCTACAATTGTAAATCAAATCAACGAATTGCTGAATCAAAAGGAGATAGCCAATAATGCAATTGAATGTTTGGGTATTCCAAAGAGCCGAAGAAGATACACACTGGTATATCTACCAGTCTATCTTGTTTGCTATCAAACAGGAGTTAAGAAAAGATATATGGTGCACTCCCCATCCATCGTTGGAGGTATGGGAATATTAACTAAATTTAGAGGTGTTTTCGGTTCCGCAAAAATTAAGTCACTTCTTAAGAATCGTTCAAAGGCTATCACAAATTTCCTCAATCAAATTGTTCCCTTGATCACAAAAAATCCGGTGTTTGAAAAAGAGATAAGTAATGCGGGGATCCGAGCTAATATTTTAAGGAATAAAAAATCACGGAAAAGAATTAAAAACGGATTAGAAGAATTAAAAAGCGGAGAATGGATCACCGAAAGTGAGTTTTCAATATTAACATCCACTCTTTCGAAATATTAGAATAAGCTTTGCTTTAATTAGCTGTCAGTAAATAGAAGTAAACAAAACATGAATTAGTTTAGCGGTTAAAATGAATGCAGCAGACTTATTTACGGATGTTCTTGTAATAGGTAGTGGAATTGCTGGTCTGTTTTTTGCATTAAAAATAGCGGATTATGCTTCAGTTTTAATCGTCACTAAGAAGGAGAAAGCTCAATCTAACACAAATTATGCGCAGGGTGGAATTGCTACCGTTTTATCTTCAGTGGATTCGTTCAAGGATCACATTAGTGATACCTTAAAGTGTGGAAATGGCTTAAGTAAAAAAGATATAGTTGAAAAGGTTGTACGATCAGGTCCTGCACTAGTACAAGAATTAGCCAAACTGGGAGTGAATTTCTCCAGATCAACAAATGGTAAGTTTGATCTAGGAATGGAAGGTGGCCATTCTAAAAGGAGGATTATCCATGTAAAGGATCTTACAGGACAAGAAATTGAAAGTGTTCTATTGAACGCGGTTGCTAAGCATCCATCTATTCAACTTATGGAAAATCAAATTGCAATTAATCTTGTTGTAAAAAATAATCGGTGTGTCGGTTGCTATGTTCTGGACACAAAAAATAATTTGATTAAAAATTTTGTGGCAAAGATAACGGTGCTTGCAACAGGAGGAATTGGGAGAGTCTACCTTCATACAAGTAATCCAGACATTGTAACAGGAGACGGAATTGCAATGGCATACAGAGTTG
>JAGLRI010000245.1 GCA_023136395.1 Candidatus Bathyarchaeota archaeon
TTTAAGGATTTTATCATAGTCCTAACAGAAAATGGTTCCAACAGCTGACAATTTTTCATTTACTTGAATTTAAAAAGCTGCCTACAATAGTTCATACTGATTTTTACTCACAAAAAGATATAAGGGAGCGTCAACCATATCGACTTTCCTTTGAGGTGTCTATACTTGAGTAGTGAAGTAAAAGTTACCATTCCGACGTGCACTTCATGCCATAGAATAATCTCTCCGGGAACAGATGCAGCCAAATTCTCTTGTCCAAATTGTGGGGATATTGTAATTCGAAGATGTTCAAGATGTCGAAAGTTTGGAAGACCTTATCGTTGTCCAAAGTGTGGATTTACGGGACCTTAATTGGGATAGAATGACAAAAACAAAGGAAATAGAATCGTATGTCCAAAGTTGTTATTTCTCTTAAGATTTTTCCGTCTGATATAACTATTGATCTAACTCTCTTGAAAAGAAAAATAGAGAAAAGCTTGCCAGAACATGCTTCGGTTTATCAGTTTGAGGAAGAACCTATTGCTTTTGGTCTTACTGCATTAATCGCTCATATTATTATTCCTGAGGAAAAATCCGGCGAGTTAGATCAGATAGAAAAGGATTTCAAGAGAATTGATGAAATTAGTGAAATAGAAACACTGATGATTCGGAAAGTTTGAAGCTTTTTATACTTTTTAAAGAATTAAATATGTTTTAGCCATATTTGCTACAAGCGCGCGCAAATTTGAAATATTCATAACGTATTTGATAAAAACTTTAATGTTTGGTAATCAGGAGGTGATAAGTTGATAATTGACTCCGAGACGGCTGAAAATGAAGCAATATTGACTGCCGCGAAACTTATGGCGACATCTGCTAGAACAGCTCCGAAGGGTCGGGGTATAGATAGCATAAAAACTTTAATACTCACGGAAAAAGATAAAGACCAATTAGCCGATGTCATGGAAGAGATAGGTCGGACACGGGATTCCAAGAATGTAAGAGATTCCAGCGCAATTGTTTTAATTGGTGTTGATTTCGTTAGCCCAACTGAAAAGTGGGTAAATTTTCAATGTAAGTTACTAGACTTAGGCATCGCCGTAGGTTCAGCTGTAAAGACTGCAAGTGATTTAAACGTGGACAATAGGATAATGCGTAGCATTGGATCAGCCGCCATAAAGATGGGAATTATGAAAGCAGATGAAATTCTGGGAATACCTCTTTCAATCAAGGGAAAGAACATATTCTTCGACAGAAAAACCTCGTAAAACTCAGTTTAAGCTGCATCAAACACATACCTATAGTGCAGCATACTGCCGTTTTATGCTTTCAAGGAGAAAATTAATTCCTATACTTAACCTTTTAGGGTGTTAATTTGACGTCGAATTTAGTTAACTCATCTTCATAAGCAAACATCTCAAGTAAAAAGCTATGGAGGTTAAATATTGGTACGACTGGGACTCCCATGTATATTTTGAACGGAGCTTCAGATAAAGTCAACACAACAGGAATGAGCATAGCATTCTTCCAATCCTTTATTCTACCCTTTTTTATAATTTTTAACGGGAAAGAAGCTAGTGCAGCAGTTCTCTGAAATTGGGCTTCCACCATCTTTTTTGTTGCAGCTCTTTGCCAACTCCTTCGCCAGTGCTTACAATCAACCGAAAGAATGAACGGTTTTCTAAACCCAAGTACATCTATCTCATATCTTCTAATAGTAGACTTAAACCGAAAATGTTTATGAGCCACAAAAC
>JAGLRI010000246.1 GCA_023136395.1 Candidatus Bathyarchaeota archaeon
GATCTTCAGCCTGAAACCGCCTCCGGATGCATAACCTCAAAAAACCTTTCTTTGGAGTGTAGACGCATTTTCTTGAAATCTGGAGGTGGCAGGAAAAATTACTGATGAAACAATTAAGGAAAATGGTGGGTTGAGTATATAATGAATGAATTGCCTGGGCAGATTAGGGTGGAATTTGAAGAGTTAGTGGATCGGTTGAAACTACCCGAAAGAATTGTTGCGCGAACTCTTCCTCTTCTTGAATGGGTAGGTAAGGAGTGTAGTAGCGACTTGAAGGCTTTTAGTGCGCTTGCTGTTTCAGCTTCATGTCTTTATCTGGTAAGTCTTCTTGAAGGAGAAGGCCCTACGCAGAATGAGCTTTGTAGAGTCACAGATTGGAGGATCAGTGTAGCCACCTTGAGCAAACTTTATCAACGCATTTCAGAAAAACTTCGTTTAGGATATCAACCACTTTACATTTCACTGAAAAATTTTTCTCGTCGACACAAATATGCATGCCCCTTATGTGAAGAAATTTATACGAATCTTAACCGTTGGAGGCATCACATCAGACGAGGTCACAGTTTCTCACGCTGTCGCATCTACACTGTGCGAACTAGAGACTTTGATAGTGACGGAAATCTCATGAACCAACAGCTTCTAGATCATGTCTTAAATTTTGAAAAGAAATGTAAACCGGATAATGATCAGATGGAGTCGAAAATTTTTTTTGTTAAGCATTAAGAATTGTGGAGTCGGTATGTTAATTTTGAATATCTCTGGATGTTAAAATTCTTTAAATATTTGGATGATGCAAAAATGAAAACATACCAATTAAATGGTGCATTATACGTGATGGATACTGCTCCACGTTTACAAGAGGACGTTTTAGATGTGTGGAGTCTAATCCCTCACGAACGGACGTCTTTGAAGAAGTTGAAACGTATAGCTCTCCGCAACAAATCTTGGTTTAATGCGTTAAATTTTAAAGAGCGCAGGTTTATCGACGCTGTCGTGATAGTGGTGGAGAAGATTAAAAGCTCCATCCTCCTTAAACTTCTTGCACCCCTAATTAAGAGGCTTTTGAAGGCTTCAGGAAATCCTCAAGGCATGATTATGGCCACAATTGGTGAAGTGGCTTACTGGATGAGGAAGAAAGGAAGAAGCCTAGCTCAAAACCTCAGTAAGATAGGTCAAAGTTGGGGGAATAGATCCGCTGCATATTGGTCGAAGAACCGAGGGTTCATACAATATTTAACCATAATGGATCTGAACAATCCACAAGGTAGGTCTCCTTGACCGTTCTCGAACATTCACTCATTAAACTAAGTGAATTAAACGCTCTAGGATGTAGCTCACACCTTCGAAAACATCATATCTTCTCTCATTGTTCGGTGGGGTTGACTTTATGATTTTGCGTAAAGATTTGGATGTCAGTAAGGATCTTGTTACTGTCGTAGTTCCAACTATGAATGAGGAAGAGGGTATCGGCCTCGTTTTGGATGAGCTTATGGCATCAGGATACGAGAACATTCTTGTCATTGACGGTTATTCAGTTGATGGTACGTGTAAATTGGCTGAAATGAGGGGAATTCAAGTCATTCCCCAGAATGGACGCGGAAAAACCGGTGCCATTAAGACTGCTGTGGATTACGTGAAGACACCTTACATGCTAGTTATGGATGGAGACTACACGTATTGCGC
>JAGLRI010000247.1 GCA_023136395.1 Candidatus Bathyarchaeota archaeon
CAAGATCTTGTCGACGCCATGATCCTGGCAGAGAAAACCGACAAGGCTTTGGGTCAAGTTTATAACATCGCTGGAGAAGAAATTATGACCTTTGAACATTTATTTTCAATTATAGCTGATACTCTGGGAGTGGATCCCCCGAGAAGGAAAATGTCGAGAAGGATCGCGTGGACACTTGGATACCTATTGGAAATAAAGAGCAGGATCTTTGGGGGAAAAGTCCTCTTTACCCGATATAGGGTCCAATGTGCAACGAGGAACATGATCTATGACATCTCCAAAGCCCGAGAAGAGTTGGGCTTCAATCCTAATGTAGGAATTGAAGAAGGGGTGAGGCTTACAGCTGAATGGTATAAGCAGACCTCGTTAGAATCGGATACTGACGTCGTAATCGAACTAAAAAAACAAAAGCCGTTAAGAACTCCAAAACGCAGAAGATAAAAATCGCATCAACATTACAAAAGATTGAAGAGCGTAAGAACAGACTGAAAGCATACTCGTAAAAATTAGCTTTTCTTTGCATGCATATGCATTTAAACAGCGCGCGCATTTAATACCTGTTTCTTCAAAATTCTATTCCGATATTTCCATCATATCTTCAACCATTTTAGAAGTTTTTCATATTCTATGAGGAGTTCGATTCCCCTCGAAGTGGTTTTATAACGCGTTCCCTTATCGGTGTCAGAAGTTACCAAGAGTTCCTTCCTCACCAAGAATTCTATATACTGCTTAAGTTGTTTAAAGTTAAGATTCGACCCATACATCATTTTAGTTATTCCCGTCCAGTCATTCTTGGAGACAGTCAAGAGTGACGAGAAAATATCTAACCTACTACGTTTAGACCCCATATTCAAGACGTTCCACCCTCTCAAACCAATTTATTACTACTAATCTCTACCGGACGAATCTTATCTGCAATACCGATAGCAGTTCATATTAATTGCACGCGCAGTTCTGCTACTTCTTCGTTTACAATCGGGTTCAGGTTCAATTCCCGCATTTGCTTACTCGTAATGAAAACTGATTCTCCGTGTTCAATACGGCTTTTGACTTCTGTGAAATTAATTTCCTCAACTTCTGACACCTCAACACTCTGTTTCCCGTCTTTTTTCAAGAAGAACAACTGAAATATGAGTTTGACTCGGTTAGTCCCCATAACAACTTCTGACATTTATTCTCATCCTTGCTCGCACCCTTCAACCGGTTTGGGCATCACTACTTCGAGACGCGCAACTTGCATTAATTCGCGCGTGCGCGTAATAATTGTTGTGAAAGCTAATAAGGACCTATGGAATATTAGCTATAGTACTATAATACATATAGTGAAGTTTATATTGCGCCTGCATGCGTTAATTTTATATTTGGAGAAGTTTTGTAAATATTGGGAGCCTTTGGCTCCTAGACCCTTTAACCAATCAAGTCTTATTTTCGTTTTACCTATTCATCGACTTTAGTCTGCTTTCGTGACTTCCTAAGTTCAGTTACAATATGTATGCATTTTTAAGTTAATCTTAATACTAGCTCTGGATTTTGTTGCTCACTAAAGCCGTTTTTTCTATATAGGGTCTCTCCAGCTTCACGAGCACGAAGATGTAATCGTTCGACTCCCATAGACTTTGCTTCTAAAATCAGCCTATTGAGTAAATATGTTGCTATTCCC
>JAGLRI010000248.1 GCA_023136395.1 Candidatus Bathyarchaeota archaeon
AGAATATGGTTCTTAATGCTGAAATGAGGTTGAGATCCTCACTATTTAGAACTGAAAGTAGGGGCACCCACTATAGGGAAGATTACCCCCGAAGAGACGACCCAAACTGGTTGGCATGGGTGAAACTAAAAGAGAAAGATGGGACAATGATGCTTTGGAAGGAACCGATTCCGGAGAAGTGGTGGCCTGATCTCTCAAAGCAATATGCAAAGAGATATCCATTCAGATTTCCAGAGTAATGCATACATAATAGATGCTTGGTTTTCTTATTGTCCGAATTGTGAGTATCATTTAAAAGAAGGCATTATTTCTTTTGTAAAACTTCTCATCGACTTAATGAATTCTTCATTTCTGGGGAAGGACGTTAAGAAATAACTAGCATCAGTTTCTTGAGCTGCTTCGACTTTTTTAAAATACTCCTTTATGTCGAAGGGAGTTCTAGCACCTAGAGTACCAGCCATAAATGCTATCTTGTCGGCGCGCTTCGCTTTCTTAGCAGCATTCAAAACCTTCTCTTTTCCTTCTTCATAGCCTTGCGTTTGAGAACGTGAGAATATGTAACAAATATCTGCATATCTACCCGCTAGTTTGAGCATCCGATCTCCTCTTCCTCCAAACAGAAGTTGGGGATATGGCTTCTGTACTGGTTTAGGTTCCAGAACCGCGGCATTTGCTCTGTAATATTTACCTTCAAATGTTACTTCGTCTTGAGTCCAAAGCTTTATCATTAATTCAAGGCCTTCTTTAGTCTTGTCCACCCTGACTTTAGGTTCGTTCCATTCACTATAACCCTCAAACTCCTCTTTTGACCATCCAGCCCCAACACCTAACACCACCCTCCCCTTTGACAAGATGTCGAGGGTTGAGAGCATCTTAGCTAACATGCTTGGAGGACGGAACGGAATTGGAGTAACTAGAGTGCCAAGGTGAATCTGCTCAGTCTTTCCAGCAAGATATGTAAGGGTTGTCCATGTTTCCAACGTGACATTATCATCGGGGCGTCTTTCCCATTCTCTTTCTCCCCACATGTAATGGTCAGGCATAAGAGCTCCATCAAAGCCAAGCCTATCTGCCTCTACTATTGCATTCGTTATTAATGTAAAATCTTTATGCCAGTTGCCTAAACCGGATAGAAAGAATTTCATTCTTAGAACACCTACTAAAAACCTCTCATCCACATAAATATAGATATTGCTCAAATATTTCTTCAGAGAAAACAATATTCTCTTTTAATAAATTTATCCTTAAACCAAAAAATATGCCCTAGAAAAAACACAATTTAAAACATGTAATATAATGATTGTATATAATAATTATTCATAATATTGTTTAATAAATTTTAATAACGCATTATCGCTGCTACCGATATGTGGCGTGCATGCATCAGCTAGCTAGTAATTACTTCTTTGGATGGTGAATTTTTGGTAAATTGTACAATATTGGACTTTGAATCGTACGATCTTCTCAAAGCTTTTCCTTCAGGAGTAACAAAGGGTATCCCTGGTTCAACGGTTGTATTGAAACCGAATCTAGCGACCATCGCTCCAGTTTCGTTTACAAGATTGGAGGTCATCCTAGCTCTTGGGAGGGTGTTTTCTGAGGAAGGGTTTGAAGTTTTTGTGGCTGAAGGTCTGCCT
>JAGLRI010000249.1 GCA_023136395.1 Candidatus Bathyarchaeota archaeon
ACGAGGCTTCTAAGATAGTCCCGAGAATATTCATGTCCCTTAAATATTGTGCTTGCAGTTTTATCTTCGACACTTGTGATTTGAAAATACATTTTAAGGTATTGATGAGAAAAATCTTCAGTAATGTCATAGAGCGTTGTATCAACAACTCTTCCAACCAGTTTTTGAGACTCATCAGCAGGTATTGCACCCAGATCAACCCCGCCGAAATAGGGTGGAGAGACTACCATGTACCATTGTTTGTCACGCCACTTATCCCTTACACGTCTTCTTCGAGACAAAGTAAATCACCTGTAATTTGAGAGGATTAAGAAGGAAGTATTAAAAGGTTAATATATTTTTGCTTTTATGAAGTAACATCATGAGGAACATGATACGTTTTCACTTTTTATTTCATGTACTTTCTTAAAGTCGCTTCAACTTCAAGATCTTCATGAACTATACCGGATAGAACTCGAATCATTTTGGGTGGGTGTTCATGTTGGAAAACATTCCTTCCCGCAGCAATGCCACTTCCCCCAGCTTGTATCGAATCATATACCATTTTACAGAATTCCTCATTTGTCTTTGTTTTTGGGCCACCGGCCATGACCACTGGAACAGGACACCCTTTAACCACTTCCCTAAATGAGTCAAGTGTTCTCGTATAGTTGGTTTTTATGATGTCTGCCCCTAATTCAGCTCCAATGCGTGCAGCATGTTTAACGACTTCAACATCAAACTGATCTTTTATTTTTTCCCCTCTTGGATACATCATTGCCAGCAGGGGTACACCCCACTCATCACAAATTTTTGCAGTGTGTCCAAGCATCGTTAGTTGTTGGGGTTCTGTTTTGGATCCCACGTTGATATGGATGGAGACGGCGTCTGCTCCCAGCTTTATCGCTTCTTCTACTTCTGCCACAGGCACTTTATCATTTGGATCCGGTCCCAAAATTGTGCTACCTGACAAGTGCATTATTAATCCGATATCCCTTCCATACCCTCGATAACCAGCTCCTATGATTCCTTTATGTAACAGAACGGCGTTTGCTCCACCGTCGGCAACTTGGTTGATGCTTTCTTTCATGTCGATTAATCCTTTTATTGGACCGATAGTTATCCCGTGATCCATAGGAACTATTACTGTTCTTTTCGTATTTCTGTTCATAATTCTATCAATTCTGATCCGTTTTCCAATTTCAGTCACTTTTTAACGCCTTCTTCTATATTTTAAATTGAAGAATTTAAAGGTGTTTTGTTCTCTGGTTCTGAATTTTTAGTACAGACAAATACGTTTTTTTCAATATTCAAGTCAATGCTCGCTTGTATGCTTCGATAGCCTTTCAATACCGCCCATGAAAGATCTCAATGCTTTTGGGATGATTACCGAACCGTCCTTCTGCTGGAAATGTTCAAGTATAGCTATTAAAGTCCTACTCGTCGCAAGAGCGGTATTGTTGAGAGTGTGTACAAAACCAACTGGTATTTGGCCTTCCTTCTCTCTGAATCTTATATTTAATCTTCTGGCCTGATAGTCAGTGCAATTAGAATTAGAACCAACTTCCCTGAATTTTCTATCAGCCATCCAAACTTCTGTGTCATATTTTTTCGCTGCTATCGTACCGATATCTCCTGTACAAACATTGACTACT
>JAGLRI010000025.1 GCA_023136395.1 Candidatus Bathyarchaeota archaeon
GCTGATTTTATTGCTTGTTCTTTAACGCTTAAAGGTTCTATTACGCCTTTCTTTTGCATGTTAACAACTTTTCCAGTGAAGACGTCCACTCCCATCAATTCTCCTTTAGGCTTCTCGTGAGCAGATCTCAATTCAACCATGATGTCGATGGGTTCCAATCCAGCGTTCTCAGCTAATGTCCTAGGCACTATCTCCATAGATTCTGCAAAAGCTTCAACCGCGAGCTGTTCTCTCCCGCCGATTTTAGTTGCGTACTCTCGGAGTTCTTTTGCCACTTCAGCCTCTATAGCCCCACCACCTGCGACAATCTTGTTTTTTTCGATTACGTCGGCAACAACGGATAAAGCGTCGTGCATGGCCCTTTCGGCTTCGTCTACCATCCTCTCTAGACCCGCTCGTATAAGAATTGAAACAGCTTTTGGATTCTTACACCCTTCAATGAAGACCATCTTGTCATCACCAATCTTCCGCTCCTCAACAAGCTCCGCATAACCTAAGTCCTTCTCTGTGAAATCGTCCAGGTTTGTAACCACTCTTCCACCCGTAGCCTTAGCCAACTTCTCCATATCCGACTCTTTTGTTCTTCGAACTGCTAAGATTCCTTCTTTAGCTAGGAAGTGTTGAGCCATATCATCTATTCCCTTCTGACAGATGAGGACGTTAGTTCCGGCTTTCTTCACTTTCTCTACCATGTTCTTGAGCATGCGAGTTTCCTGATCCAGAAATGCTTTCATCTGGGTAGGATCTCTTATTCGAATCTCGGCATCGAACTCCGTCTTCTGCACCTCGAGGGCGTTGTTCAACAGAGCAATCTTGGGGTTTTCAACGATCTTGGGCATGCCTGCATGAATAACCTCCTTATCTACAATCATGCCTCTGATTAGTTCTGTGTCAGATAGGCTTTTTCCTTCCTTCTTTATTATCTGGATGTTGTCGATGTCAGCTACGTTCCTTTCGCCTCTCTTTTCGGTTATCTGATTCACGGCTTCGATTGCAATCTCGGCGAAGTGTTCCTTTGCTGTACCAACGGCTTTGCTTCCCAGTGACGTTATGGCAACTTTCTTCAGGGTTTCCTTGTCGTTTAAATCCACAGTTTTTCCTATATTATTTAATACTTCTACAGCTTTCTGGGCTGCCTTTCGATATCCACTCACGATTATGGTTGGATGTATTTTTTGCTCCAGCAATTCTTCCGCTTTTTTCAGCAAGTCTCCTGCTATAATAACCGCTGTTGTGGTTCCGTCTCCGACCATATCATCTTGTGTTTTTGCTACTTCGACGATCATCTTTGCTGCAGGATGTTCTACATCTATCTCGTCAAGAATTGTGCGGCCATCACTGGTTATAGTTATGTCACCTAGGCTGTCCACTAGCATTTTGTCCATACCGCGTGGTCCAAGGGTGGATCTTACGGCTTCAGCGATTATTTTAGCCGCCATAATATTGTTTCTTTGCGCTTCCTTTCCTCTACTTCTCGATGTTCCTTCCTTCAAAATGAGTACTGGTTGTCCAGTTTGAGTTTGAGTTAAATACGCCATACTGATTTCTCCTCTATTTTTATTTATTCAGCTTTCAAGAGACATATCGATTCGAAAATATAAACTTTATTAGTCCTTAATAACCTGATCAGTTTAATGATGTATCTTAATTCGCTCTGAAAAAATGTGTGAACAATTTAAGTAGGGATATTTAATGGAAGATCGAATTAAAAGCGAAAAAGATGTAATTCATAACTTATGCAATAAGACAAAATTTGAGATAGAAGTCTTAGTTGCCACATTTAAGATACCTAAGGGAAAAATTAGCACGTATAAGAGGATTGCTGAGAAGATTGACCGACCACGTGCTTGTCGTGCTGTAGGTAATGCCTTGCATAAAAATCCACTTGCACCGATAGTTCCTTGCCATCGCGTCGTTAGATCAGATGGTGGATTCGGCGGAGACAGCAAAGGAGCTAAATCTAGAAGGAAGCTCTTGGAAAAAGAAGGAATATCAATAGAGAATGGGAGAGTCAAGATAAGCAATGACATCCTATACTAATCTTTAATTATCCACTCTAAAAAATAATTGGGCTATAGTTAATCCGGGTTTAGGATCTATTTTTTAGGTAAGAAAGGCACCGATTTCTCCCAATGGATACACTAAAGTTCAAGCCTGTTTTTCGGGAACATCCGCGGATGAAGTGCTTTCAGCGTTCATGTCTTCCGCATTCTCACTTAGAATAAGGTCAATGTTATCATAAGTCACAAGATTTCCATATCCAATTTTGTGCATCTAGTTAAGGCGGTAGCTCCACATGTAAGCGAAAAATTATGAAGTGAAAATAAATATTAATCCTTCATATCCCTTTTTTATCCCTTTCATAAAGTAAATAGAATATTACCCTGAGCCTAGGTAGGTAATCGTTAATGCTTAAAACAACTAAGAAATTGTTAACCCTCAAGAAAGAGGAATCAATCTCCGTAATTACTGAAATGGAGGAAATCTTGGCCTCTTTAGCGAATCAAGACGCCATAAAAATTTTTCAGGCAGCCTACGAGGGAATAACGAGTTCAACAAAAATCATTGAAGATCTTAATCTAACACAGAAACGATATTATACGCGGCTAAGACAACTCATAGAAGCAGGATTAATAGAAAAGATTGGAGATGCGTATAAACATACATTGTTCGGTAAGTTATGCCATAGTTTAGGAGAGAAGTTACTGGAAGCTGTTACCCACCGCGATCGCTTAGACTTAATGGATAGATTGAACAAAGCTAAGACAATCTCGGAAAAAGAAACACAGGAAATCGCACAAGCAATTTCAAAAAGTAAAGGCTTAGATATTCTGCAAAATGTAAGTATGATAACAGATTATGATTCTTTTATTACCGCCGTTATTAATCTGCTAGAGAATACGAAGACGAGTGCTTATGTAGCTGCGAATAAAACGGATCTCAGAGTTAAGGATGCAGTATTTAATGTAATCGATCGGGAAGTAGAATTATTCTTTCTAAGTTGCGAGGGAGAGGGTGGATTTTCAGAAAGTATAGAGACACTTAAAATGGTCCTAAATCCTTCATCGGTTAAAGTTGTTCGAAAGCTACTTAAATCAAAGGAATTAAACATCAGGATAACGGAGACCTTGGCCTTCAGTTTCCTTATAATCGATGGAGAGTACGGTTTAATCGAGTTGCCACATCCTACATCTAAAGAATTCAACGTAGCTTTTGAGTTTAAAAACGCAGTATTTTGCAAGAAGCTCAAAGAAATGTTCATGGTTCTTTATGAAGAGGGAGAAGAAGACCCAAGGATCCGTTTTGCTAAGAAATATTTAACTCTCTTTAAGAAATCGTAAAAACAGCTCCCAACACCGTTAATATTTGAAGCAGAAAACCTATAGGAGCTATCTTTTTGATGACGGTGGCTTCTACATAAAATGGATCATTCCAGTAGCGTAAAAGAGGAATTAAAACATAAATCCATGCAGAAAACGCGGAAAATGCTAATATTAGAAAAGCATTATTGAATCCCAATCGATAATAGCCAATTATGGTCCCAAGTCCGACCGAACAGATTAATGCTATTGCAAGCCTAATTGTAAGGATTGGTCCCCAAACGATTGGAAGTGTTTGAACGTTGTATTTTTTATCTCCTTCAATATCACGTAGATCTATCACCATAGATGTGGTTAATGCCGCTCCGAAACTATATCCTGCGATAAGCAATACAGGAGTCGGTATTGTTCCCGTGGTAACACTTCCGATTAAGAACGCTATAGCGGTTCCGGTTGCTACCGTTATTTTGTTAACAAGAAATTTACTTTTTAAACGCACAGGTGGAAAAGAATACAGAAAGAATAATGCATAGTATGTTAACATAAGCAAGAAGACCTTGAAGTTGATTAATAAAGAAGTTGTAAGCCCAATGATTCCTAAAAGTGCAATGAGTGTCTTTGCATCCTTCTGCGAAGCTTTTCCTGTAACTAAAGGTCTATATAATTTATTAATTCTGTCAATCTTAATGTCGGTAAGGTCGTTATATATATAAACGCTTATGGCTGTTGCTAACATTGATATGACAGAAAGAACGAGGTTTTTTCCAAAAGTTAACCAATCTATTCCAGTAAGGATCGACGCAGCAATTAACGCGATCACCGTATTTAAAGAAAAAGAGATTGGAGCGATATTGCCACGACCAACCCTTGATTTTATCAGCAAAATGTAGGATCCAAAACTTGTATTCAAAAACTAACCACCATTCTCCTATTTAGGAAACATCAGGGTCAAGATAAAATATATCAAGTTTTATTTACCAAAATAAATTGTTTAATACAGCATAAAGCGGTAAGTAAATTAAAATTTAACAACTCAATTCACCTTAAAGGGATTTGGTGTATAGAAGAATGTTCTATATATATTTATCGTCTATATTAAAAATAAAATCCTTATATCTATCCTTTTTTTAATAAAATATGCCTTTTTTCAGCTATTTACATTAAAACAGTGAGTTTTATAGCTATTTATTATCCCGCAGAGTTTTAATTGTGTAGAAATTGTCTTGTCCCAAAAAATGGTTTTTCAGTTTTAACAAAAGTTTTAAATCAAAAGAAGAAGAATTTTTCCTGAGGAGATAAAAATATGTCGAAGGAACATGTAGTTGAAACAGACGTTTTGGTTATCGGAGGAGGTTTAGCAGGTTGTTTTGCAGCGATAAAAGCTAAAGAACAGGGAGTCGATGTAACTCTTGTGGATAAGGGTTATGTTAGCAAATCAGGTTCATCGATATGGCCTCACACATACTCGGTTTTCAATCCCGAGTGGGGTCACAAACTAGATGATTGGATGGACCATATCAATACAGGTGGGGAATACCTCAACAATCGTGTATGGACCGAAATCATATTCAAGGAATCTTACGCGAGATACCAAGATCTCGTTTCATATGGAGTGGAATTTCGTAAAGACGAAAATGGTAAACTTTATAGATGGAAAATGGCTCCCCAACGAGCCTGTGAATCTCTCGAATTCCATATTGTCGCAGGGGAACGAAGAGCAAAGTCATTGATTCTGAGAAAACAAGCTTTGAAGAGTGGAGTAAAGATTATGGATAGAATCATGATTACAGACCTGCTTCAACAAGACGGACGAGTGATTGGAGTCGTAGGCTTTTCTATTGATAGCGGTGACTTGTACATCTTCAAAGCAAAGGCAACAGTGATAAGTGCTGGGGCTGCCGCATTCAAACCATCAGGATGGCCCATCTCTGAGCTGACAGGTGACGGAATGGCGATGGCATACAGAGCTAATGCAGAGTTACTAGGCTGCGAATTTATTGATACACATAACACATGGGCGGAGAATCCAGCTTACGGTTTTCCCGCAATTATGCGTGCATCTCCAGGTAGACTACTCAACGCAGAAGGTGAAGAGTTAAAACTTTACCCCGGTAGATTAAGGTCGTATTCTCTTAATGTAGAATTTGAAGCCCACGCTGGCAGGTTACCATTAATTTGGGAAGTAGATGCTGACTCTAAGGTGGCAGGCTTAAAAGATCGTAGATTACCCGTTGTAGGCGGTTCCGTTGGGGGAATGGCGGTCCACACCGCAGAAGGTATCTGGCCAATTAACACAAAATGTGGAACAACGCTTCCTGGACTCTATGCTGCAGGTGATAGCTGCGGTACAAGGCAAGTTTGTGCTGTTTATTCTGGTGTCGGATTCGCTTTCGCTGGTGCTTCCGTTACAGGTACTAGAGCTGGATTGAGTGCTGCAGAGTATGCTTCACAGACAGAAAAGCCGACAATTGATGAGAAAGACCTGGCGAGGTTAAAAAAGGTTACACTTGAACCATTCGAGCGTAAGGGTGGTTTTAGCCCCAAGTGGGTGATACAAGTACTTCAGAACATCCTGTTTCCATATTATATATTGTACATTAAGCATGGGGATCGACTGAAGGCTACATTGACACTCGTTGAGTTTCTGAAAGATCATCTTGTGCCTAAGTTAATTGCTAAGGACCTTCATGAACTGCGTCTTGCTCACGAAACGAAAAACATGGTTCTCAACGCCGAAATGAGGCTGAGATCCTCCCTCTTCAGAACCGAAAGTAGAGGCTGCCATTACAGGGAGGATTATCCCAGAAGAGACGATCCAAACTGGCTGGCGTGGGTAAAACTAAAAGAAGAGAAAGGAAAAATGAAGCTTTGGAAGGAACCGATTCCAAACGAATGGTGGCCAGACCTCTCAAAACCTTATGAAGAGAGATATCCAGTTAGATTCCCGGGGGAGTGAGGAGGTAATTAAGATGACTATTGAACGAATAGACAACGAATTATGCAATGGTTGCGGAATATGTGTCAATAGTTGCCCAACGGACGTGATTAGGATGGATAAAGAAAACAAGAAAGCCATAATCAAATATCCAGATGACTGCATGTTATGCTTAATATGCGTCGTTGACTGTCCTACAAAAGCAATAACGGTCACACCAGAAAAAACATCACCATTAATGGTAAGTTGGGGATAGCAACCCATCGCAACGAATTAAGCTAGCTAGCTTTGCTAGCATGTTCCTTTCTGGGATTTCCACAGTGAAAGACTCTATCCCATGAGTTAACGTTGCTTCAACCATAATATTTACACCATTGCCTGTTTTTTGTATGATTTAATTAAATAAAAATAAATTAGCTATAAATAAATAGCGCGCGCATAGTTACACACCTACACTTTGAGTAATGTTTTTGCACACATAGATATAATATAAGATTAAGTATTAACAGAAATTTTCTAAAACTTAAATCCAATAACAAACATAAAATCACCGTTACAAAAAATGAAAGAGGAATAGAATAATGAAAAAATGGGAATATAAAATTATACCAATACTGACAGAATTGAGAGAAGAAAAAAGACCCTTGCGAGAGGGAGTAAAAGAATTATTAGATAAGCATGGTTCCGAAGGTTGGGAGTTAGTTTCCACTACATTCTTTACACACCAGGATCAAATTGACATAATTGCTTATTTAAAACGGGAAAAGACATAATTGCGTAATTAAAACTTGAAAGAATAAGTCTCATCGCAGTACCGATAATGCGCACGCATTTCTTACACACTATTACGATAAGAATGATAATCTCATTTCACTTTAGGTTTGATTTAATTAGGGTTGAGGTTTTTGTTATACCTTCAATTTTTCTAATTTTAGTCGTAACCTGATTGAGTTCATTAATGTTTTCTACTTCAATCATGGCATAAATATCGAACTCTCCAAAGACCAAAGTAGCTTCAGATACCTCCGGGATACTCCTGAGGTTGTCTAACACTTTTTCATCCTTACCAGGTGCTGTCAGGAGGAGGATATAAGCAATTTGTTTGCTATGCAATTATTTTCACTACAGAATATAAACTTCTATAATGCTATATAACATTATTTTTACGCGCCTCCTTCATTTTCAAAGATTATAGATATAATCTGAAACGAAGCTAGCTAGCCAATGGTGTAAATTGAATTATAATGACAGGTGTTTCCTCCACTTTTGCTTCCAACTCTTCCACCCAGTCTTTACGAGTTTTTCTCTTATTTTGGGTTTCTCAGCAACCCACTCTAGAAGTATCCAAAAACGACTCTGAGCACGTATAATTTTTTCAAGTATTTCAGCCGGCACTCCTACTTCAATACACCAATTTATATAACCTCGCTCAACCATTTCTTGAAGTTCACCTTTAATTGCTTCTTCTTCGACAGAAAATCCTATTTCCCTAAGGTATTCACGTATACTAGAGAGGACATATCCAGAGCAGACTTTGAAATGTGTTTCTTTATCGGGGCGCATTACCTTGACAATCTCTTCAGCAATCTTCACGGCATCTCTTAAGTACCTTTTATTTCCGAAGTTTGGTGGCTGGAAGGAAGAGACTGAAATTCTGCGTTCCATATATTTGTGATCTGGAAGTTTATGGGCACCTATTACTACACCCAAGATTAGATCTCCCCATCCAGCGTCATCTATAGAAATCTCAGTAGACATGAACGGATCCAACCAAACAAAAATATATTTCTTATTTAACTTTTAACAAAACAAAAACAAATAAGTTACCCTAAAAATAATCCGTTATTTTGTTCTAAGGTATACTCTTTATCTAATTCGTTAGGTTTTTTCGTAAGTAAAGAATTTAAATAATAAATCGGAAAAGAGAATGCATGACTCATTCATTTTCGATAGCAAATGCGTTAGTAGAATCAGGAGCACTGAAATTTGGTAAGTTTAAAATAAAATCAGGAATCATAAGTCCCTATTACATTGACTTAACTTGGCTACTTTCTTCCCCTAAAAGTTTTAGATGTTTAGTGGACATTGTTTCAGGTGAAATAAAAACCATTCTTTCCTCAAAGAGAGTGGACAAATTGGCAAGTATCGCATTGAAGGGTGCTTTATTAATTCCAAGCATAGCCAACAAATTAGATTTGCCATGCATCGTTGTTAGAAAGGAGAAAAAGGAATATGGTGTAACGGGAAGGATTGCTGGAGGAGAAATAGAAAAAGGTGAAAACATTATCTTTTTTGATGATGTTGTGTCAAGTGGGCAATCAAAACTTGAAGGTATAAGACCGCTAGAACAACTTGGAGCAAAAGTTAACCTAGTCATGGTTGTTGTTGACAGAGAGCAAGGGGGAAGAGAAAATCTTGAGAAAAATGGTTATCAGTTTAAAGCTCTCACAACAATCTCTGAAATAGTCAAAAGCCTTCTTCAACATAATAAAATATCAAAAAACCAAGCTACACTAGTAACTAATTTCATAAAAAATTGTAGTTTGATTTCTGACAGCTAAAGCTAACATTAAACTTTTTATTTTAGGGTGGTATCTTGCTTAAAGAAAAAGAACTGAACGTATAAAAGATCGAACATTGGAGCCTTTTTTTATGGGAGATAACCTCGTCTCAGCTGTTGAATGGTGGACTAAAAAGGGTAAGTGGACTTGTAGTCTCATATACTACGATGAATTTTTTAAACAATTATGGTTAGAATCAGACACCAATCTCTCGTTTAATATTCAACCAGGAAGATATTGTGTAGGATACACCACTTTATCTTCTCGTACACCTAAGCCTCAAGCATCTTTTGAACCATGGAAGGCTATGGAACCTTGTCCATTAGAAACTGAAATCAAGAGTGGTAATAACTGCTCTTCTTGCTATAGAGCTGACTTATTAAAGCCTTGTTTATTATGTGACGGAACAGAATGTTCAGCTGACTCTTCTCTAAGGTGGTTTTGTCAGGATAATGTGGTGTATGTATATTTAGCGTCCTTCGGTTCCAATCGTGTTAAAGTAGGAGTGGCACACAATAAGCGAATTCCACAAAGATGGATAGAGCAAGGAGCAAATTTTGCGAAAAGAATCATTGTTGGAAATGGTATGGAAGTAAGAAGGATTGAAAAAATATTACATAGAGAATTAAATATTTTGTCTGGGTTAAAAACATCTCAGAAAGTTGATACATTGTGGGAAAATCAGAATATCCAAGCAGAAACTCAAGTATTAACAAAAGTGGAGGACGAAATTAAGAAACGATTTCCTGAATTTACCTTTTTTCAGGAGTCTCTGCAGAACCTATCTCAGATCTATAATTTACCGTCAATAGATAGAAGACCGCTTCAATTGAAGGTTAAAAAAAATCAGCAAATATCAGGAAAAATTCTCGGAGCAAAGGGTTCCCTGCTACTTTTAAATGTAGGAAAGCTTCCGCATTACCTCAATTTAAAACAATTAGTGGGAAGAAAAATAGAGTTGAATGAAACTAATGCAATTAATATACAAACAACATTAGCTAGTTTTTCTGGATTTATATCCTAATATTATCATTAAGGGTACAGTTAATAATGCGTCGATTATCAGCCTTATCCACCAGATATAATTGGGATTGATCTCCCAGAGTAGTCCTCCTAAAATTGGGGCGATGATACCTACCATTCCATTTAGCAGCATAGATACTCCTGAAAACCTGCCTCTTCCTTCTAAAGGAATTAATTCGTGAGTAAATGCTTGCCAACCGACAAACATGATCATTCTAAATGCCTCAAGAACGCCGGTTATGATCAAGTATTCTGGATGTGTTGAAGGCGTTAGGATCATAAATAGGAGTCCAATGCAGCTAAATAACCGACCAATATAGGCAACTTTAAGTCTTCCCATTCGGTCAGCTAACGTGCCAATAGGTATTGAGAGGACAACTGTTAGAGCAGTTTGAACGGTTCCTCTCCATCCTAAAATGAATTCATTAGCACTTTTAATGTCGACCATGTATAGGGTCATAAAGGGCATACCAATACTCATTCCAAACCGCATAATGCTCTGTGTTAGTAAGAGCAGTTTTAATAGAGGAATCTCTTTAAAAACAGTGAAGAGGTGGCTCAGAATGCCAACACTCTGTGTTTTCCTTTTAAAGGTGACCTCCTGCATCTGAGTGAAGAGGAGTATCATTAAGAAAAGACTAACCCCAAACTGTATGAGGAAAAGGGGTCTTATACCATCCGCGGTATCTAATCCTCCGAAATAATTGATGATATACGCAGCTAACATTGGTCCAATTATGCCTGCAACACCCATTATTGTACGGTTTATTGATAGCCCAGTTATTCGATCCTCATTACTAAGTGAATCAATCCTAATGATTTGTGAGGGAGGCATAATGAATCTCATTGAGAAGGGTTCCCAAATGCTTACGAGGATACAAAAGGGCCAAGTATATGTTAAGTATCGTAGTAACGCTACGGGTAACGCTGCAACTCTACCAGAAAGATACAATCGCTTCATCTTCTTGGTACGATCTGTTAACCAACCAGAAGGTATTGCAAGAAGCATATTCACTGCACTGCTAATGCTACGTAACAGTCCGATCTCCACCGTCGATAAACCTATACGGCTCATGAATATTGACCAGTATTGACCTCCACCTGTTGCACCCTCCTGAACCATGGGTCCTCCACGTCCAGTAAAGAGGGTGCCTAAGCTGTTCCTTGCTATAATAACCTTCCAGTTCTTAGGTTGTCTTCTCCAGAACTCTTTGAATTTTTTAAGCACTGCCACTCGTATGATGCTCCTCATTAGTAAATTAAAAAGATTTATTTATTTACATAAGAAGAATAATGATAGTATAATATTTTCAAAAATCTTTCTAAAATTACCGCTAGATAGGTAATAATGACTCGATCTTGATTCTACTATCTTGATAAATAGTTAATTAGGAAGGATCTAAAAAGCTAGATAGTTGCATGTATGCAAGGAAAATATAACGAAGTTATTGGAAATATGGTGTTGAACTCTTGGGGGAAGACTGAGCTAACTAATCTTTTAAACCACAACTATTTGTTTATGTACTGGGTCCATCCCATGTGAGGTGGACGCACATCCATCTGCCATAGTAATGCTATGAGTTCTCCCCTATGGTGTGTCTCCTCTTGGAATAAATGGATTATGTAATCTTCCACAGTGGCAATAGTTGTTGATCCGTCTCTCCGTTTTCTTTCAATCTTCCTTGAGAGTTCTTCTCTTGTAATTTTCTTCAGATTCTCGGTGGCTTTGGATTCAACTTGTGTTACGTATTCTTGCATCTTTTCGATACTATCGTAGTCGTCATAGTTTATTCTTGGAAAGGATGAATCTCCCTGCAAAATGTTGTTCACAATACCATCTACGCAAACAAGACAATGCAAGTAAATGTCTCTAAGAGAGGGAAAA
>JAGLRI010000250.1 GCA_023136395.1 Candidatus Bathyarchaeota archaeon
ACGCTAATAGATTAGTTTCTCCAGGCCCTTCTTCAACATCTAGATTTCCATAATGTATGCATGATTTAGTAGTGTATCAAAACAATAATTATCCTAGCTAGTTACATTGGTGTTGTTTTGATTAGGTTTTCTAAATATTGTTTGCTTTTAACTATTTCTTGTTCAGTATCCCTGATTTCAAGAGATAGACAACCATTGTAATTGGCTTCACTCAAGGTGCTTAGTAGAAGAGAAAAATTGATGTCTCCTTTTCCTAGAGGTAGGTGAGTTGCTTTTTTCAGGTCTTCTTGGACTGTGTAATGGAATGCGTCATGAACATGGACATCCAAAAGTCGGTCTTTAAAGGTCCTGATTGCCTCATCAAGATCAAATTTGGCATTATACAGATGTCCCACATCTAGTAGAACACCAAGTTTTGTTGAGGGAAAATGTGAAACAAAGTGCATGAAGTCATGTAAACCGTTGAAGATGAATGGAGTGTAGCAATAAGATTCTAAAGCGAGTTTAATTCCTTCTCTGTGTGCAGACTCTACTCCATTATTTACTAGTTCAAGAAATCTTTCTCTAGCTTTAGATAAGGTTGATTCATTTATGGTAAATGGAAATTTATAGGGTGGATGGAACGACATTAATGATGAGTCGATCTCACTACAAAGTTTGATTCCGTAATCGATTTCTTTTTGTGCTCTCACATATTCTTGTTCTGTTAGAGCAAACTTTTCTGCGTCATAAAGTCCTCCAATATGAACAGTCCTTCCCATACCATACGTATCTAAAACCGGCTTCAAACGTTTTCCATCAATTTGAGAAAATCTATCTTTTCTAAACGGTCCAACTTGAAAATATTTGAAACCTAATGAAGATGCTTTCTTTATGAGTCTAAAAAGTTGATCATCATTATGGGGTGGAGGTGTTTTGAAAAAACCTTCTGGAATTGAATGAAGAGCTACTTTCATAAGTGTTCTCCCTTAGGTGATTTTTCTACTAAATATCTGTTAGGTCTTCATAATATTTTAGCTAGCTTCCAACTTTAAACTCCTGTACAAGTATCCATTTGCCGTCAGAATCTTTCTCCAGAAGGCTAATTATATCCATTTTATCGGTTTCATGAATGTTTAGTGTTTGAAGTTTTTTAGCTTGTTAATATGGATGGAAACCATATCTTGTTAATCCTGTGGTTTCTTCTAAATTAAACATCAAATTTAGATTTTGAACTGCAACATGCGCTCCACCTTTTCCTATGCTATCCAATACACTAAAAACGACTATTCGATTACGTCTTTCATCAACATCTAAGCCAATATGACAGAAATTTGTTCCCGATACAGCAGATACCCAAGGATATGGTAAATACTGCCAAGTAGCATTTGCATCTTTAGGCATATCGAATACTTTTATGAAATGCTCACTTCGATAAAAACTTCTATAAAGATCCAATAGTTTACTTCTACTTACTTTTCGAGTGGGGAAACAATGACAGATCGCCAAGATTCCTCGGGTAATCGGTGCATAAGTCGGTGTAAAGTGTATGGTTACCTTTGATTTAGTTAATAGACCAAGCTCTTGTTCGATTTCGTAAGTATGACGATGATCAACGACATT
>JAGLRI010000251.1 GCA_023136395.1 Candidatus Bathyarchaeota archaeon
CACAAACACGGCGAAAAAACCATGAATTACGACGCAATAATAGTTGGCGGAGGACCAAGCGGGTCAAAATGTGCTCAAATTCTAGCAAAAAACGGACTTAACGTCGTTCTATTAGAAAAACTTGGTAGAGAGCGAGATAAGCCATGCGCAGGAGGAATATCAACCCCAGCACACGAATTAATGCCAATTCCAAAGAATCTGGTTGAAAGAACCATTGAAACCGGTCTTGTAGTCTCCGCTTCAAAAAAATCAGTGATGGTTGGTAGCCCTGCTGAACCTGGTTTCACCATTTACCGAAAATCATACGACAAACGGTTGATGGACGAAGCCGAAAAATTAGGTGCAACTGTTGAAAACAACGCAAAGGTTACCTCAATAAACATAAACAAAGATAAAGTGATAATAAAAGCTGAGTTAGACGGAAGATCAACAGATTTCTTTTGTAAAATTGTAGTTGGTGCCTTCGGCAGCGCCCCGAACATGTATAAGTTCTTTAAACTTAAACCGCCAAAATGCGTGGTTGGTCTCATGTACGAGCTGTCTCTACCAAAACAGGTAATTGACGAAAGAATAGGAAATGCAATTGAAGTTTACTTCGACAATGAATACGCGGATATAGGCTACTCTTGGATATTTCCAAAAAATGAGGGGGTAAACGTTGGAACCACCTCACTTCTGTCAAGCAGAAACAAGCTGGATCGTCTGGAGAGATTCATTAGGAAGCATCCAATTGCTTCCAAAAAACTTGAAGGGGTTATTCCTAATGAATTCAATAAGAGAAGTCTGTTTGGGGGATTAATTCGAATTGAACCTTTAGAAAAAACATTTGGACATCGCTTCCTACTTGTTGGAGACGCAGCAGGATTGACAGATCCCCTGACTTATGAGGGAATTGGTTACGCTTTGGAATCAGGTGTTGCCGCAGCAGAAACTATTATCAAAGCCTTTGAATTAGATGATTTTTCAGAAGGATTTCTTTCAATTTATCAATCAACGTGGATGCAAAAGATATACGATGATAACATTAATTATGCGCTAAAACTCAGCAAACTTATGTATGGACATCAATTATCTAGCAAGCTTGGGGATGCTGTTGTTGAGCTTGCTCAAGAGGATGAAGATGTGAATACAGCTCTTCGATACATCTTGACAAGAAAAGAACCTAGAAAAACTGTATACGAGATTTTAATGTCCAAAAAATTCAAGCTCATGAAAAAATTGGGTATTTTTGACTCAATCAAACTTCTAAAGAGAATGTAAAGAACATAGGTTGACCACCCAAGTTTTTCTCGAATCATACCTGAACAACGAAAATCAAATCTTATCTTCCACCACTTCAAAAACGCATATACTTAACTACTTTACTCCAGTTTTTATATGGTTTTACAAGTATGAAAACGCAACAAGATGCCGATAAAAAGACAAGGAAAACTGGCCAGAAGAACCCTCAATCTAATAATATGATATTGGACTCAGAAATAGATAACAAATTAAGTATTTTATGAGCAAAAATAGAAAAAAATAGAAGATTT
>JAGLRI010000252.1 GCA_023136395.1 Candidatus Bathyarchaeota archaeon
GTGACTTTGACTCTTCTATCCAATTCTTTTAAGAACTTGAAAAAACCCTCAAGCACTTGATTATCAGCCCTTTTCCCTTGCGCCTTTATTCATAGTTCAATTACAATTCAAATAACTACTAGCTAGCTATTGTCTCAAATATAAATAATAAGTGCAATAGTATCTACAAAGGATCTAGACAAGAGCTGTTCCAGTCACTAAAGTAGCCTAATATTAAATTTTTCAAATTTTTTTAAATATCTTCTCCAATTCATTCAACGAATAATAACTTTTCCTAGTAAATTAACGTTCAAATCCTCTCTTCCACATCAATCGTTATGATGACTACCGTTTTTCGTTTTTTTAGACTATTGTAAATTCTACAATTTTTATTCATGCATGCATCGAAAGCCTCATTTAGTCGTTTATCAGTCCTTTTTCCAAAATCCTCTATGGTTGAGTTTTTTACCGAGATACACGAGGATGAGCATGATGGGCACCTCCCAGAACAGTCCCATCGTCGTTCCCAGTGCCGCTTGGGAGCCAAGACCAAATAGAGTGATCGCAGTGGCAATCGCGATCTCGAAGTGGCTGGATGAGCCGATTATTACCGAGATTATAGCCTCTCGATATTGAAGACCTGCGAACTTTGTGATGAACAAGTTGATTCCCACCACTATAGCGAACCCAAGCAGTAAGGGAATCGAGACGAGTACCATCTCTCCAGGATTCTGGATGAGCACGTTTCCATTCAGAGAAAATAACACGATCAATGTGGTCAATAGCGCCAGGATCGCTATTTTCCCTACTCTCGGCTTGTAAACTTCGAGAAACCATGTCTCTCCCTTCGTCCGCGTGATATACTTCTTGGAGACATAACCTAACACCAAAGGAAAACCGATGAATACAAACACTGATATAAGCAGAGTGATTCTGTCAATCTGAATGTTCTGAATTCCCGTTAAGAGCGAAACAATGGGCGCGTAGAGGAACATAATCGTGATCGTGTTTAAACTGGTGTTAATGAAATTCTGCTCCTGGTTTCCTTCTGCGAGAGTACCCCACACTAAGACCATTGCGGTGCAGGGGCTGGAACCAAGTAAGATTAAAGATACAATCAATTGATCATGACCCGCCAAGAAGAAGTAAGCCAAGAAAGCGGTTACTAATGGAGCCCAGATCCAATTCGAGAGAATCGTCACGATGATGGGTTTAGGATTCTGCATTAGGTTTTTTAATTCAGCTAGCTGTAGATTTAGGAGAGCCGGGTACATCATCAAGAAGAGGCAGATGCCGATAGGGATCGATATTCCGCTAACCTGTAGATTGTTGATCGCGATACTGAGAGCTGGAAAAAACTGTGATAGTAACAGCCCTACTACCATGCATAAAGCAACCCAGACGGCGAGATACTTCTCAAAGAAGCCGAGTGATACACCCTCTCCCTCAACCACACCATCATCTCCTTTTTATAGAAGGCCCAACCTTGTCATGTCCTCCACCAGTGTGGGCTTGGCGATGCTGTAGAAGACCCATT
>JAGLRI010000253.1 GCA_023136395.1 Candidatus Bathyarchaeota archaeon
ATTAATTTCCTCAACTATTTTTTCTATGGTGTCGGGTGCCACAATACTCCCCCTACCCAATGATGTGGCTTTTCTGATCTCGCTGTAATCTCTTCCTACCGTCTCACAGTGTTTTTTAAGGACGGAGATTTTGTGCTCGAGATTGTCTAAGCTCCTTGAGAAGAAGTGGCTGATGTTAGCATGTTCGGCAGCTATCTTGAGGGTTACCTTTTCTCCCCCTCCACCTATCATGATGGGCATTGGTTTCTGCACTGGTTGTGGCGAGTTGAGTATGTTATTGACCTTGTACAACTTGCCATTGTAGGTTGAACGCTCGTTAGAAAACATTGCTTTACAGATCTCTACAGTTTCCCGTAGCCCTTTAAGCCTCTCTCTTACTGGAGGGAACCGGTTCATAAAGCCGTTGAACTCCTCCTCGTGCCATCCAGCACCTATCCCAAAGATTAGTCTTCCCCCCGAAATTATGTCGACTGTAGTAGCCATCTTAGCCAGGACTGTTGGTCTTCTATATCCATAACAGCTCACAAGAGGAGCAAGCTTGATCTTATTCGTCACGCAAGCAAGAGCAGCTAAAGTGGTCCAACACTCTAGGGGGTGGTTGCCTGGATTATTAGGGTTTCTCATGTTCATGAAGTGATCCGTCATAGTAAAGAGGTCAAATCCAGCCTCTTCGACTGCTAAACATATACTTTTCATCTCCTCGAAGTCTCTTCCCTCAGGAGGAACGTGGACTCCAAACCAGATATCCTTCGACATAAGAATCAATAAAAAAAGGAATTGAAACGATTTAACCTTTCCCTTCTTTTTTAGTTGTATTTATGGCCAAAATGTCTGCGTGTGTACTTCTTATTTTGAAAGTTGTTCACGTAGCCTTACATATTTAGGTTGTTCCAACTTGCTCCTGTTTGTGAAATTTTTCTATTTTCGATTCTGTGAATGGTTATATCGGTGACCTTAATCTGTTTGCCACTTAAAGTAAGGTCCTCATCTTTCCAGGGCATGCATGCCTAAGCACGAAAAAGATATAGCATGTCAAAGTGTTTTTCTTTTTTAAAGAAGGTTTGGGTGTATTTATGATGGAGAAAAATTTGAAAAATGGAGTCTTTCCACATCCTTATATTGCAAACTCCACCGTTAGCGATTGGAGAAGTATGCTGTATGAATTAAAAATTAAAAGTATCCAAGATTTATACTCAGATGTACCGGGTAAATTCCTACTTAATCGTCGGTTGAATCTAGAAAGTCCCCTTTCAGAATTAGAAACTTTGAACCATGTATCAACAATCTTAAACAAAAACATATCCTATCAGGATATGTCGGTTTTTGTGGGTGCTGGTGTTTGGCTTCATTACGTTCCTGCTGTTGTTTCAGAAATAATTTCCAGAAGTGAATTCTTGACATCCTATACACAATACCAACCCGAAGCAAGTCAAGGAATGCTCGTGGCATTGTTTGAGTATCAGAGCCTCATCGCGGAGCTATTTGAGATGGATGTAGTTAAC
>JAGLRI010000026.1 GCA_023136395.1 Candidatus Bathyarchaeota archaeon
TACCTCAACCACTCAGAGTGAGCCCATAATCCAACTTAGAAGAGTAAAACATAGAACCCAAAAACCATTTGCGGTCATGGCTCGAAACCTCGACACAGTTAAATCCTTTGCAGAGGTAAATCAAAAAGAAACTGAATTATTGACCTCCTATCTCAAACCTATTGTTTTGCTGAAAAAAAGTGATAGCTACTATCTTTCCGAATTAATCTCCCCGAATCTACACAATATAGGTGTAATGCTTCCATACACAGGTCTACACGTCATGTTGTTTGACGAAACGCGTGAACCAGCCTTTGTGATGACGAGTGCAAATCCTCCTAGTGAACCAATTGTCAAGCAAAATGAGGAGGCTATAAAAAAACTTGGAGGGATAGTTGATTTTTTCTTACTTTACAACAGAGAAATTTCTCATAGATGTGATGACTCGGTTGTACGTATTCATGGGAAAAACCAAGTTCTGATTAGACGATCTAGGGGATATGCTCCAGAACCAATCCGCTTGAAAACTTCGGTAGACAAATGCATCTTAGGTATTGGTGCGGAGCTTAATGTAAACTCATGTATATTGTTGGAAGATAAAGCCTTCATTTCGCCACACATTGGAAATGTAGAAAACTTAGAGACCTTTGAATTCTTAAAAAAAACTATTAATCATATGATGCAGCTAACTAACAGCAAAATAGAGCTCATCGTCTGCGATATGCATCCAAAATTTACTACATCAAGGTTAGCTCACGAATTAGGTAAGAATCTTGAGTGCCAGGTTGTTCAGGTTCAACATCACCATGCCCATATCGCCTCTCTTATGGGCGAGCACGATCTTTCGGAGATGGTAGGCATAGCTTGCGATGGTTTCGGCTACGGCTTAGATGGCACTGCATGGGGTGGAGAGATACTTTATTGCAACCAAGATGGAGTTCAACGTTTAGCTCACCTTCAGGAGCAACCGATAGTAGGGGGTGACTTAGCAACATTTTATCCATTAAGAATGGCGGCTGGAATACTATATAACACTGCAGAAATTGAGGAGTGGCTGATATCCCAAATTAACCAATTTCCACACGGAGAGAAAGAGGTTGAGATAATTATCAAACAACTGAAGAAAGGATCAGGTGCAAAAACCACAAGCTGCGGAAGAGTGTTAGACGCTGTTTCAGCCATACTTGGCATATGTTATGAACGAACATACGAGGGAGAACCAGCTTTAAAGCTGGAGTCCACCGCTACAAAAGGAGTTGACATCTTAAACTTGACACCTAAACTTGAAGGCGATAGTATAAACACTACATACCTTGTTCACGAAATATTTACCAAGAAAAAGGAATACTCAATAGCTGATTTAGCCTACTCTGCCCAATCATATCTTGCTAGGGCTTTAGCGTATTCAGCTATGGAGAAAGCGAGAAGACTCGACATTAATACCATTGGTTTTTCTGGCGGGGTTGCATATAACGAGTGCATTACACAAGTTATAAAATCAACTTTAGAAAAAAATGATATAAAATTTTTAATTCACAATCAGATACCACCTGGAGATGGGGGGATTTCTTTTGGGCAGACAATGGCTATCAGTCACCTCACTTAAAAGACCGAATGCATTTATCTCAAACAGTTATACTAGAGATGATAAAAAATGTGTCTAGCAATCCCAGCTGAAGTATTAGAGATTAAAGGAAACACGGCTAAAGTTGATTGTGGGAAGGGTGTTCTAATAGATGTTAACATCATGCTTGTAGATACTCAGGTTGGAGAATACGTTTTAGTTCACGCAGGTTACGCCCTTCATGTGATTGATAGAAAGGCAGCGGAAGAAACTCTTCAGATGTGGGAAGAAATTCTTAATAATGAATAAAACGGAGAGGGTTTTTTTGAAGGCAGTTATCAAAGCTGAGGAAGAAGAGATTTATGACATAGAACTTGAAGCACGCATGCACGGTATGAAGAAGACTTCAATTATGAAGATAATCTATTGTATCATGTTCTAATCCCAACGCTCAATTGTCCCAACTGTAGTAGTTTAGTGGAAATTGTTGGTGGGCGAGAGTGTACAATAAAAAGAGTGAAACTTATTGCACCAAAGGATGATAAGATCAATGACTGAAAAGCTTAAGTTTAGAGACCCAAAAATAGCAAAGAAGATTATTGCTCGCACCAAAAGCTTAGCTTCTGGATATCACAAGTTTTGTCATGTTTGTGGGACTCACGAGTGGACCATAACACACTATGGATTGAGAACTCTTCTCCCCGAAAATATTGACGTAATAGCTGGTCCAGGGTGTCCTGTTTGCATTCTTCCCGCAGCAGAAATCGACGAGGCGATTTGGTTAGCTCTTAATGGGGTAACCATTGTAACGTTTGGCGACGTAATTCGAGTACCTGGTTCCGAATCGTCACTACAGGAAGCTAAGGCATCAGGTGGTGACATAAGAATCGTTTATAGCGAAAGGGATGCAGTAAAAATAGCGAGGAGGGAACCGAGCAAGGATTTTGTCTTTCTAGCAATCGGTTTTGAAACCACGGTACCTACTACTGCCGTTGAAATTCTTAATAAACCTCCCAAAAATCTTACTTTTCTAGTTTCTCACAGGCTAATACCACCCGCCATGGAACTACTTCTCGGCATAGGGGATCTAAATATAGATGGTTTCATTGCACCAGGTCACGTTTCAACCATAATAGGAATGCAACCTTACGAAATTTTTCCTAAGGCATATTATATGCCAACGGTTATAGCAGGGTTCGAACCTTTGGATGTTCTCTTCGCTATTTACATGCTTCTTAAACAAATAAAGAACGGTGAAGCAAAGGTGGAGAACGAATACACGCGTTCTGTAACGAGGTTAGGAAACATTAGAGCTCAAAAAATTGTTGAAAAAGTGTTCAAGGTAGTTGATGGTCACTGGAGAGGACTTGGCAGACTGCCCTTGTCTGCTTTAGCATTCAGAGAAGCATTCGAAAAATATGATGCAAGAAGGAAGTACAACGTGAAGATCAAGTCTTCCAGAGATCTTTTACCTGGTTGCCAATGTCATTTAATTATGATTGGAAAAATCGTGCCTACTGAATGCCCACTTTACATGAAAATTTGTACACCGCAAGCTCCAAAAGGCGCGTGTATGGTATCCAACGAGGGCACATGCAGAATTTGGGCCAAACACAATTTTGTGGTAAAGATAACATAAAAAAAATCTACTAATAAAAATCCTGTTTTAGCATATTCTTGGAACAGGATCTCCAATGGGCGGCGCGAGGATTCGTTTTCCACCCACCATTGTTCTTAGAACGACTCCATTGAACTCTTCTCTTGCTTCTCCTATTATCTCTGCGTCTTTGCCCTCTTTTGTCCCTTTTAAAGTTGCCAACACTTCTTCAGCCTTTTGTGAAACAACTCCGATCACCACTTTGCCTTCATTCCCAACCTCAAGTGCATCGATACCCAACATTTCGCAAGCAGCTCTGACATCACCACGAATCGGAATCTTATCCTCTTCAACCCATACTCCCACGTTAGACTTTTCACTTAACTCATTAAGTGAATTGGAAATGCCTCCACGTGTCGGATCTTTCATAGTTACGATTCCCCCAATGTTCAAAAGTCGCTGAATTAGCTTATTTAGCGGAGTTACATCGGACTTGATCTCGCTTCCGAAATCATAACCTTCCTGAGCTGATAATACAGCTAGTCCATGATCTCCAACAGTGCCAGAAACAATTATCTTGTCACCTTCTCTTAAATTTGAGTCAAGAATCCAACGCGCATCGAATGAACGATACTTCTTCACCTCCATGATGTTCTTATCTAGTGCCCTGTTTCGTGTTCCTATTCCAGAGGTATTTATGATGCAGCCCCCTAAGTTTCCCTTTTCAACAACTTTTGTGTCGCCAGTTATGACATACACACCAGCCTCTATACACGTATTCTTCATGCTTTCCAAAATAATTTCTAAATCATCTATTGCTAAACCTTCCTCTAACACAAGACCACAAGTGAGAGCTAAAGGTTCACCGCCCATCACTGCTATATCGTTAATAGTACCTGCTATTGCTAGTCTTCCTATGTCACCACCAGGAAAAAATAGGGGTTTTACAACGTGAGAATCTGATTTCAGGACAATTCCATTAATTACAGCGGAATCATCGAGAGCTTCCAGTGGTACATCAGCAACACTTCCACCCAGATACTTTACTACATAGTTTTTGATTAGTTCATTCATAATGGTTCCGCCAGCACCATGAACCATAGTGATTTGTGTCATGATTACACCCTCTCCTAAATTAAACGCAAGAAGTTTATTATGAAATTAGTTATTAGATTCATCGATTTGTCTTTTGATTTCTTTTGACAAGTTACATTGGCATTGTTTAGTCTATTATGGAAGAACCCTTGATAAAAGATTGGTTAATTCCTTAACAGTTTTTTTTAACTCCTCTGTTAATCCTTCTCCAAAATCTGTTTCTTTAGGTTGTATAGCAAGCAAAGCAACTTTTGCACCAGTTGTCTTTGTTATGTATTCAGAAAATAAATTAAGGGGTAGAGAGTGAGTTGATACAGGAATACCCATTATATCGTTAGGCTTTATGAGCTTAGTAGAACCAGGCTTAAGGTTTAGCAATGCCGCGTCAATAATCAGCACATGGGTTGGATTAAACTCAATTATCGGTTCAATATAACTTTCAGGGATGGTTTCGCATTCTATTAAATAATTATGTTTTGAAACTTTTTTCCGTAAATTCTTTACAACTTCAACCCCAACAAAATCGTCCTTTCTAAGAGAGTTACCAATACCAGCAACAACAACTCTATTAGCATTGGAAAGCCAGAGTTGTAGACTCTCTTCGATGTTCTGAACATTTGTTGACACAGAGACTCAGCTAGCTCGTTGATACGATTAAGTTTCAGGAATTGAAATTTAAGGTCTCTTTAAAACCTTTAATATCTCTCTCTCTTGATTGAATATTTTAACTTCTAAGGGCATCTGTCCTACTGCAAAGTGAGTAGCACATCCAAAACATGGATCATAAGCCCTAAAAGCCATTTCCACCATGTTTAGTAATCCTTCACTCACCTTTCCACCGTGGATGAGCCCCTTAGCAGCGTTCTTTACAGACATACATATGGATGGAACATTTTGTACTGTAGCCACTATTAAGTTAACTTTCTCAGCCAAGCCCTCCTCGTTGAGTTTATAGTGATGCCAAAGGGTTCCTCTACAAGCTTCAGTTACACCGACTCCCTCACCTGGTTCCCCAACTGGATTTCGAATGTCTTTACTGGTGATCTCCTCGTCGGTTACCAACTCCAAGCCTCTTTCTGTCGCGTAAAGGAGTTCAATGAGTCTAGCCCAGTGGAAAGCTAAAGTGTTATGAACTGGTTTTCCACCTAAGGTTTCGTACATGACTTCGTACTCTTCTTGAGCTAGGGGAGTCGCCATACCATCAGCTGCATTCAATCTTGCAAGAGGAGCAACTCGATAAATACCACTTTCTGGACCATCTACTAATCCAGCCCAACCAATATCCTTGAGATAGGGAAATTTAACGTAGCTCCACTCCTCTACACGCTCCTCTATGTGATTTAGATATTCTGAAGCCGGGAATTTAGCTACCTCTTTACCTTTGGGGTCAACAACTCGGGCCTTCCCATCGTAGAAGTTAACCTTGTTGTTTTCATCCACCAATCCCATGTAGTAGGTTCTGAGCGTGAATGGCTCGCTTAGAATGATGTCCACATACTTCGTGTTCTTTAGGACAATGTCGTGGAAGAGATTTAGACTAAACTTAGCGAATTCAACGCTAGACTTTACCATCTTTTCGATCTCTTGTCGCTCTTCCTCGATTAAACCCTTTGATATACCACCCGGCAGACCACAGGTGGGGTGAGTGGCTTTTCCACCCATCATGGCTTGGATCCTCTGACCATAGGCTCTATGTTTAATCACTTCTCCAGCAACATTTAAGCCCACCTTATTTATGACACCGATGATATTTCTTTCTGCTACGGGAGCATCAGGTCCCATCACAAAGTCAGGTGCTGCAAGAAAGTAAAAGTTGAGAATGTGATCGTATATGTAGTACCCACAGTACATAAGTTCTCTAAGTTTTTTAGCTGCTGAAGGAGGTTCAACGTTGAAGGCTGCATCTAAAGCTTTTGTTGAGGCCATGTGGTGAGCGGTGGGGCAGACTCCGCAGATTCGTGGAGTGATTATTGGGAGATCTTCTGCTCGTCTTCCTTCGCAGAACCTTTCAAATCCGCGTAACTCCGGAATCTGGAAATACGCGTTCTCCACCTCTCCCTTTTCATCAAGGAATAGCTCAATTTTTCCGTGGCCTTCCAAACGGGTTATAGGATCGATGGTTATCTTCTTAAAATTCATTTATTCATCACCTTTCTCCGAAAAATTGAATGAGCTAAGGAATACTTGTAAAAGGTACCTAAGGGATCCTTTATCTGATTAATCATCTTCTGAGCGTCATAATCGGAATTCTTCTCCTCGTTCAAGCCTAAAACGGAAGACAGAGCGCTCATCATGGCTGCCCCCTGCTCTAGGGCATTTGGGGGTGGACCCCCACAACCGGTGCATGGCATATTCGCATCGATACATTGGGCTTCACATCCAGCTCGAGTTGCAGGACCCATACATATTATTCCTTGCTCGAGAAGACATTCCTCCGTGTTTGGAGTCAACTCGTAGATTCGTTTTATTTCAGAGATCTTTTTTTCCTCCCTTGTTCTGGGACATTCGTCGCAGACGGCTCTGTTTGGTGCTAGAATTGCACCCTTCGGGGGAAGTTTGCCCGTAGCAATGGCTTCCACAGCGTTTGCAATAAGTTTGACAGGAGGTGGGCATCCGGGTAAGTAATAATCTACCTCAACTGTCTGATCCAAGGTTTTTAAAGTATCGTAGAACTCGGGTAACGTTAACTCTCCTTCCTTTACCTCCGTTCTGGTCTTGGGTCTTACGACTTCAGGATTTTTAGTCGAAGGCATCTCGTCATAAACCCGCTTAAAGATCTCCTCTCGATTTGAAACATTTGCGAGACCTGGAATGCCACCTAGTTGAGCGCAGGCACCAAAGGCTACTAAAAACTTTGATTTTTTTCTCAGGAGTTTAGCCACGTGTTCTTGTTCCGAGTTTCTAACACCACCATTGAAGAAACAGACATCGATGCTCTTATCGGCCATAGCCTCAACGTCCTTGTATTTGACATCCATAGCCACTGGCCAAAAGACGATGTCAGCTATCTCTAGGACATCCAAGATTTTCTCGTTTATGTCTAAGACAGCTACCTCACATCCTCCACAGCTTGAAGCCCAGTAGAAAGCAAACTTCAGTTTTTCCTTTTCCGCACCCATACAAATCACATCCTTTAGATCAAGAGTTCTTTATAAAAATTCCTTAATTTTTGAGGTGTCTATACGGTTTTCATATAGAGCCAACTCTTCATAGTTTAAGCCTAAGGCTAACCCGAGAAGTTGTGGAAGGTGAATTACAGAAACATCATATGATTCACTGGCTGTTATTTGGCTCGTTTCATACTGAAGGTAACAGAAGGGACAAGAAGTCACCATGATGTCCGCGTATTTTTTAACAGTAGCCACCTTCTCGAGAGCAATTTTAGAAGCCAACTCTTCCCTTACTGCAAGTAAAGCCGCAGCACAACATTCTAGCTTATTTGGGTAGTTGACGCTTTGGGCTCCGGTGACATTTATAAGACTGTCGAAAAATATTGGCACCTCAGGATCATCAAACTCCATGATGTCGCTGGGACGAAGCAAGTGGCAACCGGGGTGGACGGCAACCTTAAGTCCCTTGAAGGATCTTTTTATCAAACCTTCAATTTTATCGATGCCAACATCCTCCACAAGCATCTTAACAAAGTGCTTAACTTCAACAGTTCCTTTAAATTCCCGATTTAATTCAATCAGCACTCCGTTAACTTCATCCCTTAATTTTTTCTCTTCTTTGAGGATTTTATTAACTTTAGTTAAAACCTCGAAGCACCCATTACAAAGGGTTACAATGTCCAAGCCCATCTCCTCAGCAATACATATGTTTCTGGCAGCCATAGCAAGACCAGTTTTGTGATCAATGGACTCCATATAGGTAGTGCCACAACAACCTGATCCTTTCATATCCACTAGTTCGACACCAAGAGCTTCAGCCACTTTTCTGGTGGAGATCTCATAGGCTCCTAGTCTTGCTAGAGTCGTGCACCCGACGAAGAACGCGAATTTGGAGTCCGTGTTAACCTTCCTCCATAGTTATTCCTGTCAGTTTGTTAAGACCCGTTTTCTTCATAATCTTACTAACCTCATCAAGATTTACTTTGGGTGCTGCGGGTAATCCCATATCAGCCCTTAACTCATTTTCGAAATCAGTTATTTCGTAGATATAGCCATTTTTCGCCATAGAATCGATCAACATCCTAAATGAAGGATGGATGTAGCCCTCCTTAACGGCGAGGGTTCTAAGTGCGGCGATCATATCAGTTACTTTGACATCCTGGGGGCACCGTTCATAACACGTGTAGCAACCAGTACACAACCACAAAGTATCACCTGAGAAGAGCGTCTCCTTCAATCCAAGCCGCGCGTCTTCAACAATTTGTCTAGGTCTAAATTCGTTTACACGCAGTGCAACGGGACAGTCAGCAGTACAGGTACCGCATTGAAAACAGAGCATAATCTTCTCTGCACCAGTAATCTTTAAAAGTTCGTGCTTAAATTTGGGGTCTACCTTAAAAATTTTTGGTGCTTCTTTTTGCATTCTCATATTCCTCAAGTTTTTAACGGGTTTGGTCCCAACTTCTTTAAATCGTCCACCATTTCTGTGACAACACGCGCAAATTTATCTCCTTCCGCTGCGGAGATCCATTCTAACCTAAGGCGTTCCGGCTCGATGCCAAATTGTTTAAGTACCTTTCTCAGAAGTAGAACTCTCCGTTCGGCTTTGAAGTTACCTGCAATGTAATGACAATCTGCAGGTGTATGACAACCTGCAACGAGAACCCCGTCAGCTCCTTCTTTAAAGGCTTCAATGATAAAGGCCGGATCAACTCTACCAGTGCACATCACGCGTATTATTCGTACATTGGGTGGATACTGGAATCGGCTTACACCAGCGAGATCTGCTCCCGCATAAGCACACCAATTGCATAAGAACCCTATTATTTTTGGCTCGAATTTTTTCAAACTACTTCTCCTCCTTTAAAGCTGCTCTAAGTTGATATATAATTTGCGTATCTGTGAAATGATTCATAGTTATTGCCCCTGAAGGACATGTGGAACCGCACAAACCACAACCCTTGCAAAGAGCCTCAAGGACTGACGATCGGAGTTTTCCCTCCTCATCCTCTTTCATTTCTATAGCATTGTACTCGCAAATTGCCTCACAAATTCTACAACCGCTACATAGGTCTTCATCGACCGTTGCTATGGCTCCTTCCATCTCTAATGTTTCTTTAGATAGGATAGTCGCTGCGCGGGCTGCTGCTCCGCAGGCTTGTGAGATGCTCTCATCGACGAATTTTGGAGAGTGTGCTAACCCGCATAGAAATACGCCATCGGTTGCAAAATCAAGAGGACGTAGCTTCATATGAGCTTCTAGGAAGAAACCATCCTTGCTCAAAGCACATTTTATCAATTGAGCGATATAGTTACTCCCGGGTTGTGGAAGAGTCGCGGCACTCAAAACTAGATAATCAGGTTCGATTAGAAGCATCTTACTTACTAGCACTTTTAAGCCATCGTTATTAGTGACCTCAGGTTTATTTTCGTCGTCATAACGCAGAAATACGACGCCTTTACTCAAGGCTTCCTGGTAGTAATCCTCCTTAAATCCATACGTTCTAATGTCTTTGTTTAGGATGTAAACTTCCTTTTCCGGATCTAACTCTTTAAGTTTTATAGCGTTTTTTACCGCATGTGTACAGCAGATACGTGAGCAGTTAGGGCGCTCTTCATTTCTGGCTCCAACACACTGGATCATCACAACCGTTCCTGGATTAAACTCCCCCTTGGCTATTTTCTCTTCTAATTCAAGTTGCGTCATCACCCTGTCGTCTGTCCCGTAGAGATATTCCGTTGGCTTGTACTCTTCGCCTCCTGTTGCGATTATGACAATGCCGTGCTCGATCTCCTTCTCTTTACCACAATAATTTAGTGTAGTATTGAAATTTCCAATGTAACCATTAATGTTTGTTATTTCTGCGCCCTTGTAAACGTGAATTTTTTTGTTTTCCTCAACCCCTTTAATGATTAACTTTAATTGCTCTTGCGGGTCTTCTCCACCAAGCATGTAATGTAGCTTGCGGAGATTCCCTCCTAACTCATCCTCTTTTTCTATTAAGTGAGTTTCAAATCCTTGTTTTGCCAGTTCAAGCGCAGCAGTCATCCCTGACAAGCCACCACCAATGACTAAACCGATGGGAGTAACACCTATCACTGGTTTTTTCAATGGCTTCAATAAGCTGGCTCTTTCGACAGACGCTCTTACAAGATCCCTTGCCTTCTCCGTTGCTTCCTCAGGCTTATGCATATGTACCCAGGAACATTGATCTCGTATGTTCGCCATCTCAAAGAGATACGGATTCAACCCAACTTCTTGAAGTGTACTCCTGAAGAGTGGTTCATGAGTCCTTGGAGTACAGGATGAAACAATAACACGATTAAGATTATGTTCATTTATAATCTCCTTTATCCTTTCTTGGGTGTCTGTGGAACAACTATACAAGTTATGTTCTGCATAGGCAACGTTTGGTAACTTTTTAGCATATTCTACAACAGATGGGACATCTACAATCCCGCCAATGTTTATACCGCAGTGACAGACGAAAACTCCAATTCTGGGTTCTTCGTCCGTTACGTCCCTCTCTGGAGGATATTCTTTTACAGTTACGAGTTTCCCCCTCTCTGATGCGATTACACTTGCCGCTTTTGCGGCAGCCCCACTTGCTTGAGCTACAGTGTCTGGAATGTCTTTTGGTGAACCAAAGGCGCCACAAACGTATATTCCTGGAACAGAAGTTTCAAGAGGGGAGAAAGTTTTAGTTGAACAGAAATTGTAATTATTTAGTTTAATTCCAAATTTGTTGACTAAATCTTCAGCAGCCTCCGGTGACTTCATCCCCACCGAGAGGACAACAATGTCAAATTCTTCCTTTTTCATCTCCCCGTCTTCTTCTACGTAAGTTAATAAGAGATTCTTTGATTCAGGTATTTCCTCTGTGTGGGACACCCTGCATCTAACAAACTTTACTCCATACTCTTCTTGTGCTCGAATGTAATATTCATCAAACTCTTTGCCAAAAGCGCGCATATCCATAAAGAAGATGCTGCAATCAAGGTTTGGATTGTGCTCCTTAGCTATAACCGCTTCCTTAATTGCGTACATGCAACAAACTGAGGAGCACCAAGGATTTCCAATTTTCACGTCACGTGAACCAACACATTGGATGAAAGCGATCTTTTGTGGAATCTCTCCATCTGATGGGCGGATGACCGTTCCAACGTAGGGACCTGAAGAGCTGAGAATCCGCTCAAACTCAACGCTGGATACTACGTTGTCGTATCTTTTATATCCGAACTCTTTAATCAGACCTGCGTCAAACTCTTCGAAGCCTGGCGTCAGAATTATCGAGCCAACTTTTAGCTCAAAAACTTCATCCTCAGAATCATACGTAATAGCCTTGGGTTCACACACCTCTTCACA
>JAGLRI010000027.1 GCA_023136395.1 Candidatus Bathyarchaeota archaeon
TCCCTGATCTTCTCTTCTCCCAAGTCTTCTACTTCTATCTGAAGTATGGGCCACTTCTCGCTGGCAAGATCCTTTAGGAGGTCCTCTGTTATCTCTTTTTCATACATTCTAGATAAGAAGGTGTATATGCGGTGCCTGCTTTTAATCACCGTTAGGTGTTGATCATCTACTCTTTCTTTAGATTGCATCTTTCTTCTCACCTTCATCAAATAAAACCGATTTAAATGATACTTCTATGATTTATTATATATAAAAGATGGAGGACTAATTCGCCCAGATAAAGGTGCGTCGTATTTAATTAACTAGTCATTTTACCACTTTTGGGGTGGACACTGAAAAATGAATGAAAACAATATTGCGTGCATGCACTTAAACAATAACGAGCTTGAGGATATCTTAAAATAGAATTACCAATAGCTTATACGATAGAAACTTGAAGTTTTCTGTGATAATACCAACGCTTAACGAGGAAGGGTACATCGGGAGATGTATCCATAATGTTCTCGCTCTTGATCCCGATGTCGAGATAATCGTCGCAGATGGTGGAAGTAGGGACAATACTTTAAAAATTGCTTATGACCTGGGCGTAATTGTTGTCAACTCATGGTCTGGTAGGGGAATCCAACTCAACTCTGGTGCTGAAAGAGCTTCAGGGGATGTTCTCCTTTTCCTTCACGTAGACACAGAACTTCCTAAAGACACCTTCAAACAATTAGAAGAGTTTTTCCAGAATAGGGATGCCCAGATAGGTACCTTCAAAATAGTCTATAAACCTCAACATTGGTTGCTTGATCTTGTTTCATTTTTTATGCGATTTGACACCATTCTCACCAAGTTTGGTGACCAATGTATTGTTGTGCGCTGTATCTTCTTTGATTTTATAGGTGGATTCCCAGATTGGCCTCTTTTTGAGGACGTAGGCATTTTTCAGACTGCACGAAAACGGACTCGTATCCATTCATTACCCTGTAAAGTGGTCACCTCCTCTAGAAGATTCATTGAGAAAGGCGTATTATTGCAGCTCCTTAAGATCGCATGGTATCTAGTCCTATATCTCACCGGAACGTCTCCCGAAGAACTAGCGAGGAGATACAACAGCTAAAAGGTGGTACCTATTTACTTAGGTGATTATTCGAGATGAGATCAGAAAGATGTCTACGTATATATTCCATCGTTTTTGAGGATCCAAAATTCGAATTCTTTCTGTTTTTGATCAGATTTCTCAGGTCCTTAAGTGTATCCACGTCAGCCCATGGTTCTAGAAAGTAAACGTCTTGTCTTGCTTCCTTTAATCGTACACATGTATCTCTGAATACTGTTTCCGCGCTCCATTCTATTCCCTTAAACACCATCGGAAGAAACGAGGTTCTCTGAAAACCTATCAGGTAGTAACCACCATCCGGTGATGGCCCAATCACTGCGTCGTGCTTCTTAAGTGCATCTCTCGCCTCAAGTAGCATCTTATCGGGTAAGTCTGGGACATCGCTTGCAATCGCTATGACCCTCTCAAAACCTCTAGAGAAGACCTCCTCAAAGCTGTTGGATAACTTCTCCCCTAAGTCTGTTCCAATCTGTGGAAAATAGTCAATTTGGACTCCAAGCCACATCTGAAATTTCTGTAGCGCATCCGGGGGGTCAAAATAGACGATGAAAAGTAAACCTAATCTATCGAGCATCGAGAGGATGTCTAGTATAAAGTTTCGGTATAATTCAACAACAACGTCCTCCTGGAGATTGTGGGTGAGGCGAACTTTCACCTTACCCTTCTCTGGATATTTCACAAAGAGCAGGAAACATGTCTTCAATATTAAACCCACCAGCTTTCTCTGATTCAAATGACTCTTTCTTTACCAAGGCTCCTTCACATGATGATCCTTGTCCAGTAGTACAACCAAAACAGTGGTTACCCGTAACAATCTCTCTTTTTGAGTGTATGGATGGGTCAAAATCATGTATGTGTGAAGGAAGCTTGGAGTCTACTGGGTACCCTAATGCAAGATTGTAGTCGCAGTCGTACAATTTACCATTCGGGCTCACATTGATCTGATGTCTACACATCACTCTGTTGATAGTTTGGGAATTGAAAGTTTCCTTGAGAAGTCGTAAATATTTACTATGTTGGTTCTTCTGGATAAGAAGTTCCCTAAAACGTCCTATGGGCATGTTAGTGAGGGTTAAAAGATTGTTGAAGATGATTCCGAAGTTGCTTGAAAGCTCCTCATGGTATTTAGTTTCCAGCGAGGACTGTTCGGGGGGAAGAAAAGCACCTCCCGGATTATACACCAAATCGAGTTGAAGCCGTTGGTTAGTTCCATACCCAATGTTGTTCAATAGCTTCAAAACTCTTATGCTTGCTTCGAAGACCCCATCGCCCCTAACCGCATCCACGCCTTCCTTTGTATGACATGGTAGCGAAGCGACGAGTTTGACTTCAGTGTCCCTGAAAAAATCCATCAACTCTTCCATTCCAGGATGTTCTAACACGGTTAGATTTGATCTTACCTGGATGTTGTGATCATTACGCTTTAAAGCCTCGATAAATGTACGTAAAAATGGGTTCAATTCGGGTGCTCCTCCAGTAATATCAACTAACTTAGGCTTCACTTCACGTGCTGTGTCGAGGATCAACTTCATGGTGTCCCACTCCATCATTTCTTTCTTCTCGGATGAAGCCTCCAAATGGCAGTGAGCACACCGTTGATTACAACGAAAACCCACATTTACCTGTAATATCTCGATATCATCAGATTTCAGAGGTAAGCCAGTGCACTCTCTGATTCTCCTCTCGAAATCATTCATATCTATAGTTCCTCTCGTTTATTCTCTGCTTAATCATCGATATTCTGAATTTATAATTACTGAGCGGTTTAGGCTCTTAAAGGTTCCATTGTATGTCACAAAATCTAGCTAGCTACATCGTTTCCGACTCTCCCCCAAAGCCAAAAGGCTTCGGCTCCCCCTCACTGTCTCTAATGAATAGTCTCGACAATTCTGGAACCAATATGAAAACTGTCATTTTGAAGCAACGAAAAAGGGGAAAGGTATATGAAACTCTAGAGTTTGGTAGCCCGGGGGAGATTCGAACTCCCGTCGACGGGTGTCTCCAGGAGGAAGCACCAGCAAGGGTTCCATCTTCCAAGGCCCGCCATTCAAGGGACGTATAAATCCTTGCTTGTCCGCTACAATCGGCAGATTTTTTTTCTCTTCTACCGGGCTAGAGTAGTTTTTCCGGGCTAGTTTTTGGATACTCTCATCGAGTATAAGGCTTTTTCCTTTTCTAAGCTTGAAAAAAAGGGTTTCATTTCTTCAATCTTGATTGAATATGATTGTTGAAAATGGAAGTGAACGGAGAGAAGAGGTTATCCGTGTTTGGAAGTTGAATAAGAGATATTGTGACAGTTGAGACTGCAAAGCCTGAAATGAGAGACCGCATAGTAACACACATTTTTGGCAAAACCTTAAGATACTTAGAGCATCCCTCTTCGTTCTTAGTTCTCCCCAGTAACCAAAAATGAGCTATGTTTTCTTCCCAGTTTTAATAAATTCTTCAAGGATAGCTTGCTTTAAAAAGGGATAATATTAGTTAATATTTGAAGGTGAGTCTTTGAGGATAGTAGTAAAATTGGGTGGTCACGCTTTTCCGTTAAAGCTTGATGTTGGAACAATTACGCAATACACGAAGGTTTTCAGGAAGATGTGGAAAAAGGAGCATAAGTTAATTGTGATAACTGGGGGTGGAGAACACGCACGGATATTTATCGAAGCTGCACGAAAACTAGGAGCAAATGAGACCATGTGTGACTTAACAGGAATAGATAGCACCCGATTGAATGCAAGAATGTTGATTGCAGGGCTTGGAGATGATGTCTACCCTAGTATTCCAAGAAGTATCCAAGAAATAAATACCGCTTTTGAACGTGGAAAAATTGTTGTTTTAGGCGGTATGTATCCCGGTCAGTCAACTGACGCTGTTGCCGCGATGGTATCTGAGTTAATAAGGGCTTCTTTGCTGATTAAGGTGACTGATGCAGACGGAATATACACAACAGATCCAAAAAAGGATCCAACTGCAAAAAAGCTAGATATTATCTCATACACGCAACTGCTAGAGATGCTTATCCATAAATCTGTTTGGGCTGGAGAGTATGAATTGTTTGATCCTGTATCAATAAAGATTATGGATCGATCAAAAATACGAACACGGGTTATATCTGGAAGAAGACCAGAGAACATAGAACGCGTTGTTAATGGAGAAAAAATTGGAACTTTAGTAATCTCCTCCTCACAAACGAATTCGTGAATTTTAATATTTCTGCTAAACTAGTAACAAGTTGTTTTTTTGTTTCAATTAACCGTAAAATTTAAGTTAATGAATAATAACGTAATCCAAAGTTACTGAAGTTTACATAACATTGGAGGTTTAGAATAAGATGTCACTTGCACGTGGTGTGAGTCTTGTTGGTGCTGGAATGACGCGGTTTCACCACAGGATTCATCAAGATAAAAGTGGACGCGAACTCTTTAATGAAGCAGCAGAGAAGGCTATCGAATCTGTAGATGGAGGTATTGACAGACGAGATTTACAAGCAGTTTTTGTAGGTTACTTCACACCAGAAGCATACGAACATCAAGGACACATCGGAGCACAAGTTACTGATTGGTTGGGTTTATGCCCTGTTTCAGGATGGAGAACGGAGTCAGCCTGCGCAAGCTCAGCCTACGCTTTCTTGACCGGAGTTTTAGCCATTGCATCAGGCTTATACGATGTTGTATTGGTTGGCGGAGTTGAGAAAATGACTGAACTATCTACAGAGCAAGTTACAGATGCTCTCTCAATGGCTGCTTGTGACGACTACGAACTTCCCCCCGGTGCAACGTTTCCTGGACTTTACGCTTTATTAGCTCAGGCCTACTTCAAAAAATATGGAGCAACTTGGGAGCAGTTGCAAGCGGTACCCATAAAAAGCCACCATAATGGATCCCTCAACTCTAATGCACAATTTCAGGAGGAGATTATAGATATTGGTAACAGGTGGGGTGCTCGTCGAGGTCTTTCTTTCAAAGATAATATGGAAGTTCTAAAGTCAACACTTAACCGGATGGTAGCATATCCTCTTAGACTCTTCGATTGTTGCCCAATATCAGATGGTGCTGCTACCGCCATTTTAGCCGCTGACGATGTCGCCAAAAAATATACGGATACTCCTATAAAGATTAAAGGTGTTAGCGCTACGACAGACAATCTGGCGATTCACGACAGAACAAGTTTAACTTCCCTTAGAGCAACTGTAGAGGCTGGGAAGAGGGCGTTTAGTATGGCGGGCATGAAGCCTAAAGATGTGGATGTGGCTGATGTCCACGACTGCTTCACAATAGCTGAAATCCTCGCCATAGAGGATTTAGGCTTCTTCAAGAGGGGTGAGGGTATCAGAGCCGTAGAGGAGGGAATAACTAGTTTGAAAGGAGATATACCAATAAATACTGATGGAGGACTAAAGTGTAAAGGGCATCCAGCGGGTGCAACTGGAGTAGGCATGATTCATGAAATTTGGAAGCAACTAAGGGGAGAGGCTGGGAAACGACAGATATCAAACGCTGAAATAGGGTTACTACATAATGTTGGGGGAGATGGGGCAAGTTGCGTTGTCTCGATCTTTAGTAGGTGAAGCGGATGAGCAAGGAAATTTTTACAGCTAAAACGTTCTTCGATAATCTTAAAGAGAAAAGGTTGATGGGATCAAAATGTAAGGAATGCAATGCACTTTTTGTCCCATCTCGACCCGTTTGCCTACAGTGTGGAAGTACAAATCTTGAATGGATTGAGTCTAAGGGTGAAGGGAGCCTAGAAACTTTCACCGTAATCCATGTTCCACCTGTTTCTCTACTAACTAAGGCACCATACGTGGTTGGTATAGTGCGGCTCGATGAGGGTGTTTCAATTATGGGCAGAATCATTGACGTTGATCCAACTGAACCTGAGAAGATTGAGCTGGGTATGAGAGTAAAAGTGGTTGTTATTGAAGAAAATGAAAAAACCGTTCTTGCTTTTAAACCCTTTACAACCCGCTCCACATAGTTTTCTTGAAATTCATTTATGTTACTAACAAAGTTTATAAGTAGATATATCGTGTCATATCTGGTCAAAAATGTTTCCTCGTGGAATACCCGAATTTTCACCCTTTAAGCAGAGGCGGATGAGACACGTTGTGCGAAGAGGGGATCTTAAATATTTAATATTACAGGTTTTATCAGAAAAACCAACACATGGCTACGAGATTATGAAGGTTTTAAACGAAAACTTTGGGGGTTTTTATTTTCCAAGCGCTGGAGCAATATATCCTACGTTGCAAATGCTTGATGATGCTGAATACGTAAAATCTATGGATGAAGATGGGAAAAAAGTTTATTCAATAACACCTAAGGGAATCACGTTTCTTGAAAATAACAATGAAAAACTGAAAAAGATTTTGGAAAGAATTAACCGTCACTTTAAAACAGAAAAATTCAAAATTCTACGGGACTTAAAAAGAACAGCGGGTCTTATATTGCACAATTTTGATGATCTAACATCGGATAAGCTTAAAGAGATTATGAACATTTTGGAAGAAACGAGGAAAAAAATAGGGTCTGTTATCTTAAGATAAGAAAAATCATAATCAGAAATAAGCAAAGAAAAAAGGAAGATATAATGGAGAAATAGTGGGTTGGGTTCATTCCTAAGACTTATGCGATACGTAGCCAAATATTGGCATCTTTTCATTGTAAGTTTTGTCCTCATAATAATCAACAGTTATTTGGCTTTTATTCCTCAATTAGTAATGAGAGATATTTTCAATGCTCTTACTCCCCCTTTCGATTCAACTTCGGTTTTAGGAATGTTGCCCGTGGCATGTTTGACAATAATAGTTGCATCCGTCTTAAGCGGTGTGTTTGTTTTTTGTCGTGATTATGCAATGCGGTATGTTAGTCAAAGGGCGCTATATGATCTACGAAAATCCACTTTTGACGCTCTTTTATCAAAATCATTCAGTTTCTATGACCAAAGCCAAACGGGGGATATAATCTCCAGGACAACTAGTGACATAGAGCAAGTGAGCAGGATGCTGTCGATGTGGATTCCACGGATAGCGGGTACCATTTCTACAATTATAGTTGCAGGAGGCATACTTTTCAGCATAAATTATCAAATGACCATAATCCTATTGCTACAAGTGCCTTTCGTATTTCTCATTACAAATAGGTACAGAAAACTTTCTCGACCAATCTTTAGAAAACAAAGGAAGATTTTTGGTGAAATCACCACTTTTTTACAGCAGAATATCGTGGGAACAAGGGTGGTTCGCATCTTTACTCAGGAAAATTATGAGAAGGGGAGATTCAATGACAAGAATACTAGGTATTTAAACCAGATGTTAGCGTCAGCTAAACTGAGAGGATTTTATCCCACTTTAAATACCTTAATTATGAGTGTCATCACTGCAGTACTCTGGTGGTTCGGTGGCGGTTTAGTCATCGATACCTTCGGAACTCTTATGGAGTTCAAATGGGGAGACTTAGTATTATTCATTCAATCGATGAGTAGACTCACTAGACCCATTAGCTTTTTAAGCATGTCGATAAGGATCTATTCGCAAGCTATGGCTGCTTCTACCCGAGTTTTTGAAGTATTGGATGCAGAAGTAGACGTGAAAGATAAGTCAGATGCGTTTAATCTTCCATCGATAAAGGGAGAAGTAAAATTCGAGCAGGTCTTTTTCGAATACATTGAGGGAAAGCCGGTTCTAAAGAATATCAATCTTACCGCAGAGCCTGGCATGACCATTGCCATATTGGGAGCAACAGGTTCCGGAAAAAGCACCTTCATAAATCTTATCCCGCGATTCTATGATGCAACTTCTGGAAGACTCCTTATCGATGGATATGACATTCGAGATGTAACGGTAAAGTCTGTAAGAAAGCAAATTGGTATAGCGCTTCAGGAAGTTTTTCTTTTCGCAAGAACTATAAAGGAGAACATTGCATTTGGCAATCCCGATGTAAGTATGGAAGAGATCATCGAAGCCGCTAAGGCGGCTCAAGCCCACGACTTCATCATGTCATTTCCTAACGGTTATGAGACAATAGTTGGCGAGAGGGGTGTAACCCTCTCGGGAGGACAGAAGCAGAGGATCACCATCGCGAGAGCAATATTGATGGACCCCAAAATTCTTATTCTCGACGATACCACATCCTTCGTAGATACGGAAACTGAGCATCATATACAAAAAGCCCTAGAAACACTCCTCAAGAATAGAACAACTTTCGTAATCACTCAACGAGTCTCAACAATTAAGAACGCAGATAAAATTATCGTATTAGAGAATGGAGAAATCATTGAGAGCGGTTCGCATGAAGAACTAATTGTGAAAAATGGCATTTATACAAAGATATATAGCACTCAATTTGCACCACAGGAAGAACTTACGACCCAAGAAATTAAATTGAGGTGATAAAGCATGGGATTTCATGGTGGTGGAGGTATAGGATCAGAACAAAGACGTGGTCCTCCTTGGATGAGAAGAGATGAAAAGAAGAAATCGGAGAGGAAAGTTTCAGATAAAAATTTGTTAAAGAGACTCATTAAATATATTGTGCCATTTAGACAAAGAATGGCGATTCTAGCCCTGTTGATGTTGCTTGGATCCATTGCAGGTTTACTTACTCCTCTTCTAACCCAGATTGTTTTTGATAATATTATTGTTCCAGGCATGGTTTCGGGCGACAAATCAGGACTGACTTGGTGGGTGATGATTATGGTTGCATTAGCTCTCGGAAACTGGGGATTGAATTATGGTAGAACATATCTAATATCGTGGATCGGAAACAGCACCATATATCGGTTGAGAGAAGATCTATTTGCTAAACTGCAGGTTCTTTCCCTAAAATATTTTGCAGAGGGTGATACCGGTAGAACAATGTCGAGAGTGACAAATGATGCTGAAACCCTTAGTCGTTTTTTAGGATTCGAAATTCTAGATGTAATAAGTGAAGCTGTGACGATCTTTGGCTCATTGTTCCTTATGTTCTCACTGAGCTTCAACTTAACACTCGTCTCGTTACTGACTATACCTATCATGTTAGCAGTTCCTCTCTTCATGCGCTCTCGAATGAGGAGTACTTTTAGACAGGCTAGGCAGAGCATTGCGGGTGTCACCTCAGTTCTTCAAGAGAGTGTTTCAGGTATAAGAGTTGTTCAAGCCTTCTCAAGGGAGACTCAAGATGCCAAAACTTTTGATTATGTTAATATGCAGAATCTTAAAGCTAATCTCCGAGTAGCTATGATTGCTGCTTTTTTTCACATGGGAATTACTATTGTGCGGGTGGCAGGAACTGTCATACTTCTATGGTATGGTGTTACCCAAATAGTAGCTGGAAACATCACATTGGGAGTTTTAATCGCCTTTCAATTGTATATGATGAGATTTATGAGACCAATCATGATGCTAGCTAACTTTTATAACTCTTATCAAGAGGCAATGGCCGGGGCCGAAAGAATTTTTGAATTAATGGATATGAAAATCGATGTTGAAGAACCGCCAAAAACGCGTAGGATAGAGCTGTCGCAAGTTAATGGAGAGATCAAATATGATCGTATCACATTTGAATACGAACCAGGTGTACCCGTCTTAAAAGACATAAACCTTACTATTTCACCAAACGAGAAGGTCGCCTTTGTCGGTCCTACAGGAGCCGGGAAAACTACTATGATCAACTTACTTTGCCGTTTCTACGATCCTACAGAAGGCGCAGTCTTCATCGACGGTCATAACGTACATGATGTCTCCTTTAATTCCCTTCGAGATCATATGGGGATCGTTCCGCAAGACTCTTTTCTCTTCCAAAACACTGTGAGAGAGAATATACGGTATGGAAAACCAGAAGCAACAGATGAAGAAATTGCTAACGTAACTAAGGTTGTTGGCGCCCACGACTTCATAAATCGACTTCCAGAAGGATACGACACAATGATCAGGGAGGGTGCAACCAACATCTCAATAGGACAGAGACAGCTAATCGCCTTTTCAAGAGCCCTTTTAAAGAATCCGAGAATCCTCATTCTGGATGAGGCAACTTCAAGTGTGGATCCTTACACCGAGCTAATAATACAGGAGGGCTTAGAAAAACTTCTGGAGAACAGAACATCAATTATCATTGCCCACAGGTTGTCTACAGTAAGAAATGCTGACAGAATAGTAGTGATTAACCAAGGAGAGATAGCGGAGATGGGTAATCATCAACAGCTTATGAAAAAAGGAGGGCTCTATAGCCACCTCTATAATATGCAGTTCAGAGAACCCGAAATTGAATCCTAAACCTCTCTCTTTAAAGACACCACCCGAAAAAATATCTAGCTTTCAAACAAGGAAAGAAAGTTCGAGTGTGGAGTTCTCAATACCACGAAACTTTCAAACCGTTCGAAGAAAGATGGAAGAGATTATAAACCTTCTGCAAGAGAAACAAACGGAAGAGCACGATGTAACACACATATTGAATCTACGTCAAAAGATAGGTGAAGCCTTTAGAAAACGCGAAGCCGAAACCGCCATAAACCTATTGAACTAGACAATGGGATCCTTACTCAGTCTTTCAAAGGAGAAACAAAAAAAAGAAAGATAATCCAGCATAAGTTTATCCAATTCTCTTACGAATATAATTACCGTAATTATTTATTTTAGTCAAAAAAGTTCAGGCTTACTTTCAGTACGAAACTAATCTTTTAAAAAAAGAAACAATAAAGGAAAGTTTAAATAATGTATTGCCTCCCTTTCCGTAAATAGCTTTAAAGATAAATACGGACGGTTTGGTATGTCCGAGGAATTTCGTTCCATCATTCGAGTTGCCGGTAAGAACCTAGAGGGCACTGCGAAGGTAGCTTTCGCCCTAACTGGAATAAATGGGGTTGGAAATAGATTGGCTACCATGATCACTGAGGCAGCTGGTTTTGACCCAGAAACTCGTTTAGGTTCTCTTTCTGACGTTAAGGTTAAGAAGATTGAAGAAGTTTTAGAGAACCTAACAAAATATGGCATTCCCGGTTGGCTTCTGAACCGACAAAAAGATGTGGAAACCGGAAATGATCATCATCTCATTGGTCCTACTTTAGTTCTTCGAACAAAGACTGATATAGATCAAATGAAACAGATGACGTCATGGAAAGGTTTTCGCCACTCTCACGGATTAAAAGTTAGAGGACAACGAACTAAAACCACGGGCAGAAAAAAAAGATCTGTAGGGATCAAAAGGCGGGGGCGTTAATTATGGGTGACCCAAAAAAACAACGAAAAAAATATGAAACACCGAGATTTCCATGGCGTATCGATGTTCTGCAACAGGAACTTAGGCTCATGGGTCAATATGGACTCCGAAACAAA
>JAGLRI010000028.1 GCA_023136395.1 Candidatus Bathyarchaeota archaeon
AAGTAAAGGCACTCATAGTTAAAAACAGTAAAGTAACGGGTGTGGAAACAACCACAGGCGAATTTTTTAAAGGTAAATATGTTATAGCGGCTCCGGGTAGAAGTGGAGCTGAATGGTTAAAACGTGAAGCTCAATCACTAGGATTGAAAACGCTAAATAACCCTGTTGATGTTGGTCTTAGGGTCGAAGTCCTAGCGCCAATATTGGAAGAATTAACAAAGACGCTGTATGAACCAAAGCTTATATTTTATTCTAAGTCCTTTGATGACAGGGTCAGAACTTTCTGTGTCGCACCTAGGGGCGAAGTGATCACAGAGAATTATGATGGAATTATAACTGTTAATGGTCAGAGCTATGCTGAAAGGAAAACTGAAAACACAAACTTCGCCATCCTGGTCTCCACTTCGTTCACTGAACCCTTCAAAGAACCCATTGCCTATGGAAAATATCTAGCGCGTCTCACAAATCTTCTCAGTGGAGGAGTTATAGTTCAGAGGTTGGGTGATCTGGAAGATGGAAGACGGTCGACGAAAGAAAGACTGAATAGAAGTCTGATTGTTCCAACGTTGAAGACCGCTACACCCGGCGATTTAAGCTTCGTAGTACCCTATCGATACTTAGCTGATATCCGTGAAATGCTTCAAGCCATGGATCAAATAGCCCCGGGGGTGAACTCAAAACACACATTATTGTATGGTTTAGAGGTAAAGTTCTACTGTTCAAGGCTGGAGTTAAGCGATAGCTTAGAAACAAAGTTTCACAATTTGTTTACTATAGGTGACGGAGCTGGGGTATCAAGGGGTCTCGTGCAAGCCTCTGGTTCAGGAGTTATCGTAGCCAGAGAGATTAAACGGAGAGAGACTCAAGCAAAGTAGTTTTCTTCAGTATTTGTATGCATGCCATTTATACTAGTGTTTTTAATTGTATTTTAATTAAATAAACTAACAATTAGGGTCATAATGGATGAGTGCTTAAGTTGTCAAAGGAATTATCTGACTTGGAAAGGACGGTTTATCTGTTCATTAAGGAACAGGGTGAATTGTTGACAAAAAACGTACCTGCAAGAATGAGGGGGGCTATACCTAACCTTAAGAACAAAGGTTTAGTTGAGGTGTTCAAAAAACGTACATCGCTTATGGGCTTTAAGAAACGGAAATTTGTGAAAATTAAGGAAGATAGTAATTAACAATATATTTATAACTTAACTAACAATTCCAGCTTTATTAATTGGGTAATAGATGATAACGCACCTTGAACACCAAATTTCTAATAAAGGGTTGAGAGATTACCTAGAAAACAACCTAATTAATTCGGTATGCAAGCATCAAATGAATTCAGAGATCACCCAGAAATCCCTCCAACAGGTCATAGATGGGACCGGGGCGATTTGAACGCCCGTCTCGAGAGTCCGAGTCTCGAAGCCTAGACCAAACTAGCCGACGGTCCCTCAATATATTCAACTTATTTGGTTCTTTAACGCTTGTTTTTAAGTTATTTTATACATGAAGGCATATTCATTGCGAACTTTTCTTATCTCTTAACATAGCCCAATGGTTAATGTTGGTTCCGGGAATAGTGCCTACTTCCACTACTTTAAATCCAAAATTTTGGTAAATATGCACATTCTTTTCATTTTGGGTTTCAAGAAAGCAGGGCAAATACTCTTGATCTATTCGTGTAAGCATGGGCTTTATCAAGGCACTTGCATAGCCTTTTCCCTGAAACATTGATTCAACACCGATGTACATAAGATACCAATGACGGAAAGGTGTGTGACTTTTGTGTATTGGGGAAGCGTAATCGGAGAAAGCCATCATTTTGGAAATAACTTTCTTTCCTGATCTAAGTAAAAGGGATAAAAACCCGCTCCGAATCATTCTCCATATTGTGAAGCCTTTTTCGGAAGGAAGCCAAAATGCAACTCCTTCCAGATTGGAGGATGTTGTATAAACTTCACCATACACTATACCATATCGGAGGCTACCCTCAAAAAAAACGTGTAACTTGTTTTTTCTTTCAATCAGATTGGGAAAAAAATAGGTGTATAACTGATCATCTTGAAATGCTCTAGCAAGCATTTCAGCAGCGGGTTTAATCTGAGCTTTATCTAAGTGGATAAGATTATTACCAAGTAGGTTCATACAAAAATTACCTTTTAATCCTTCTTCTTAACATTATTAGCGCTGCTTCGATTCTTATTAAAGTGAGACTTTTGCGATTATATTCGTCTAAATATATGTTATATTTTCTAGCAATTTTCTTAACGATAGATATTGGGTTCGGATCACTTTTTACATGCGTGCATCTACTTCCATACACCCCATCTTGTAAAGCGTCTCGAATTATGCGTGTAATTATGGATTTTTTAGAAGATTGAAACATACATATAAATAATAATGGCTTAATCCCTTCATGTTGATTCCTATAACAAACATTTTGTACATGTTTTTTCAAATCCCTTTTAAAAAAGTAAAACAACATATATACTTCTAGCATTAATGGAGGTTCTTGTTTGTCTAGCAGAAGGCGAAGGCGAAGGAAAAGTGTGAGAGTACTTAAAGCAGTCTCTTCCCCTTTAAGGTTACAAATCCTGGATCTCCTTCTCGAAGAGAGAGCCCTTTCCTATACCGAAATTATGAATAGTTTACGCCTCAATCCAAGTCGAGACGCTGGTAGATTTGCTTATCATCTGAAATTTCTTCTGAAAGCAGACATTATAGAACCTGAAGCGAAAACTAAGAAGTATCGTCTCACCACTCTTGGCCAGATGATAACTAGTGTTACTGAGAGCATCGAAGAACAAGTCTCTAAAAAAAGGAAACTACTTGTTCGTACATCACGCTTTTCAATGGAAGAATTCGATAGAAATAAAATCGCTGAATCTCTTGTTAGGGAGGCAGATGTCCCTATAGACTTGGCGCAAAAAATTGCGCGAGAAACGGAGAGGCGGTTGCTAGACTTTAAAATAAAATATCTTACAGCTCCCCTAATTCGTGAGTTTGTAAATGCTATCCTGATAGAAAAAGGACTTGAAGAATATCGCCACAAACTCACACGCTTAGGACTTCCAGGGCATGATATTGCTCAACTCATAAAGTCCATAAGTTCTACATCCATGGGCGTTGAATCTATTCATAAAGCGGCAGGTGATGCTGTAATTGAGGAGTATATCCTTCTCAATGTGCTTCCGAGAGATGTTGCTGATGCCCATCTCTCCGGAACAATTCACATCAGTGACCTCGGTTGCTGGATATTAAAATTCAAAGAGGTTGTGCATGACCTTCGCTTCTTCCTTCGATGGGGACTAAGGTTTGGGCGGATGGACTTCGTAGGACCTTCGTATCCTCCTCCTAAGAACTTCGAATCCGCGTTATTAATCGCATCTAACGCCATAAAGATCGCTGCTACAGAGATCTCTGGAGAACAATCAATTGACTTTTTCAACATTTTCTTGGCACCCTTTATCAAAGGGCTTTCAAAAGATGAAATAAAAGAAAAATTACAGTTCTTCATTTATAACTTAAATCAGTCTCTCTCAATAAAGGGGTCTCCAGTTGAGGCATCAATAGGTCTAGAATTTACTATTCCTGACTTCCTTGAAAAAAAGAAATCCATAGGACCAAATGGAAAATTTTTTGGAAACTACGCGGATTATGTAGAAGAAAGTCGTTTAATTCTTTCGCTTCTTCTTGAAGTGATGTCTGAAGAAAGTGAACAAAAACCAATTTTCAATCCCAGCTTAATCTTTAAAATACGACCAGAAGTGCTTAAAAACAAAGAATGTAGCTCTCTTCTTCTTCAATCCCACCAACTCGTTTTAAAAAATGGAACCCCCTACTTTGTTAATCTTATTCCACAAAAAAAGGAAACATTATACACTGCAACAGGAAGTAGATTCACTACAGACTGGACGAAAGATTGGGAGCTAGATACTCTAAGAACTGGAGAAATTGGTGATGTTGTAATCAATTTACCCAGGATATCTTATGACGCAGAAAAAAAAGAAACTAGATTTTTTGAACTTTTAGATGAGCGTCTTGAACTAGCAATACGAGCCTTGGAAATAAAATACAGAACAATTAAACAATATACACGTGAGGGATTGCTTCCATTTCTTACACAGGAAGTTGAAGGCAATCAATATTTAAGAATAAAAAATGCCTCTCGACTCGTAAGCTTTGTTGGATTAAATGAAACAATCAAATCCTTATCGGGAGAATATGCATATGAAAACGACAAAGCTCTGAACCTTGCTGAAGAAATCATGAGACACCTAACCCGTAACGTTAAGAGATATACAAAGAAACCTGAAACACGTGTCTCCCTTGCCCTATTACCAAATGCAATTGCTTCAAAAAGACTCGCGGAGCTCGACTTAGAACAATACGGGTGGGCTGAGATTAATGTTCAGGGAACCAAAGAACATCCTTTTTATTCAGACATGAACATGATACCCCTAGAAACCAACATTTCTTTTAAGGAGCGCCTGAGTATCGAAGAAAAAATTCACAAATTAACCTCGGGGGGACATCTAGCTATTATACAACTTGACGATTCAGATTATGATAATAATCAACTTTTCTCAACTACAAACAACATCTTAAAAACCTATAAAATAGGATTCTTTGCATATAACCGGAATCTTGCTCATTGTAACAGTTGTCAAAAAACCTTCTACGGAATATTATCCAAGTGCCAATTATGCGGATCTGCCAACACGCTAGTCAATTTCAGTCGCATGTCCGCAAAATATTTACCCCTCTCCCACTGGACTCCCGCTAAACGTCTCGTATTAAGCAAGAGAGCGCCACTTATACCTCTTTCAGAATAAACGGTAATTTCTGAATTCAGTTTTATTAGCGCTAATCGATCAACGTCCTTATTCAATCGCATTTAGAACAAGCGCCAGAAGACCCATTCTCATAACGATACCATTTCGAACCTGTTGGAAATACTTAGCTTGCGGAGTTTTGTCAACCTCAGCTGCTATTTCATCAACTCTTGGAAGTGGATGCAGAATAATTGAGTCTTTTTTTACTTTTTTAACTAAATCTAAATCGATTTTGTAAGCTCCCTTTACCTTTGCATACTCAGCAAGATCTGGAAATCGTTCCTTCTGAATACGTGTTACATAGAGCACATCTACTTCTTGGAGAATTTCCTCAATTCCAGTTTCAATTACTTCAATCTTCCCCTTGATGGTGTCTAAAACCTCCCTACGCATTCGGAGAAGCTCCGGCGAAACTAAATACAACCTTACATCGTACAGGGATAGCGCGTATGCAAGAGAATGAACCGTACGTCCATACCGCAAGTCACCAACTAAGGCAATGTTGAGCCCATCAATTCTTCCCTTTTCCTTCAAAACAGTGTATAAATCTAGTAACGCCTGCGTGGGGTGTTCCTCAGCTCCGGATCCAGCATTTATTACTGGTATACTCGCAAATTCAGCGGCAAGTCTAGTAGCCCCCTCTAATGGGTGTCGCAACACGATAACATCTGCATAGTTTTCGACAACGCGGACGGTGTCCGCAAGATTCTCCCCCTTCTTTATCGAAGAAGTTTCTGGCTCAGCAAATCCTATCACAGATCCCCCGAGTTTATACATTGCAGCTTCAAAACTTAGCTTTGTTCGTGTGCTAGCTTCAAAGAAGAGGGTTGCTAACAATTTTCCATGTAGAATATTCGAACCTTTTTTTACAACAGGCTCCATTAATTCAGCAATTTTCAGAACATAATCTATATCTTCACGTGTAAAATCTTTGATTGATATTATATCCCGCCCTTTAAAACTCAACCTCACCACCAAACAGACTTTGACAAGTCATAAATAACTCTTTTACTACTTCAATAACTAGTCTTCGGAGGGATTTGATATGGCTGAAAATACTTTACACGTATCCAAGATCAAAGATGGCACCGTAATTGACCATATTACACACGGTCACTCATTAGACGTGTTAAAAATTTTAGGGATCACAGGTCATGAAGGTGAAGCTGTAACTGTGGCCATAAACGTTCCCAGTAAAAAATTAAAATTGAAAGATATAGTAAAAATTGAGGGAAGAGAGTTAGACACGGATGAAGTGGATAAAATAGCGTTATTGGCTCCACACGCCACCATTAACATAGTGCGCAACTATAAAGTTACAGAAAAACAACAAGTAAAGTTACCCACGCTTCTTCGTGGAATAGTTAATTGCGCAAATCCTATATGCATCTCAAATAGTAGCGAACCTATACATCCGACATTTTACGTAGAGTGCGAAGAACCACTCCGTTTAAGGTGCCACTATTGTAGTTACATTATGGAAAAAGAAGACGTTCTACAACAATTCTGAGCATATCAAACTTCTAGTAGTCTTATGCACCTTATAGTTCCGGTTGTTTCATATTCTTTTTTTAATTAATAGTTAAATTTTGTTTAGAAATTCAACGAATTTTTAATTTTTATTGTATTTTTATTAAACTACACACGTGTAAAATAGTTCGTTTTAATAGTTTGAACTATTTTGCTATGTTAATAATTGTTTTACCCGATGTAACTTGAAATATCCACTGGTGAATTAACCTTGAAAGCAGCTCGTTTAGTTGTAGAAACGCATGCCCATCTAACAACATTATACAAACCTCACGGACCAAAAAGCATGAAACAAGCAGCCAAAGGGATTTGGACTGGGATGAGTGGAGAGATTGAGCCTTTTGACAACTCGCCTCTCACCATCTACGATATGGAGCGATACGGTGTCGATATGTGCATTACAAAACCGAGTCAAATAGGAATGCTTAACGAAATGGGAGCCGCGCTTGTAGATAAGTATCCAGACAAGTTCGGTGCATGTTGTAGCGACCAAACACTTAAGCTAAAAGTATGGCGCGGTGAAGCAGAATGGAGTCTCGAGGCAGCTATCGAAGAAATTGATGCAGCACTAAAAACGGGTAAGTATGTAGGTATTGGTGAATTCCTCCCTAAACCCATAACGTCTAAATCAGTTGAAGTGGCTGGGGGACAAGTTGCTAGTGGAGACTACACATTCAGGGAACGTTTAGGTCACATCCGCAGATTTTGTGATCTAGCAGCAAAACATGATGTTACTATAGATTTTCATGAATCGAGTGGAAGACAATGGGGTGGAGGAACCTATGGAGGCTATGGTTTACTATCCAAAATAGCAGCAGAATATCCTGATGTATCAATAATCATCTGCCACGGTGGAGGACATACAGAAGCGGGAATAAAAGCTGCATGCAGTGCCGCTGGAAGAGAAAACGTTTATCTAGAGTGTGGTGATTGGCCTGCTGAGTATTTTGAGATTGCACTGAAGAATCCAAACATTGGTGTAACGCAAGTCATCTGGGGACACGACTATGGCAACGTCCCTCAATACATCACAGCTCATCCAGGAGAGGAATATCATCCATCAAGTTATCCGACCCTTCGTATGCGCAAATGGCCACTTGTACCTAGTTATCAAACTGACTTCTGGGGCTGGAGCCTACATCAGATACATAAAATCAGAGACTGGGTGACTCAGGATGAGATCAACCTCATTATGGGTGGAAATGCAGCTAAAATCTTTAAGCTACCTGTGCCTCACCCACGAATGTTCCCGGAAGGTAGACCCGACCTCTGGGGTATCCACTGGGAGAAATCAATACCTTTCCTACCCGCAGAACAGATCCAAAATCCAGATAAACCATATCGTTGGTAAAACCCAAATAACCTCCCCTTTTTTTTGGTTTATAAATCAAGAAACTTGAGATTAAATCAAATTCTATTGAATACAAACATCAGCACGGAAGATAAACCTTGGTAATAATGTAGAAGAGACTGTTTTTTAGTTATCGCTCACTTTCTAAGTTTGGAGAAGAAGAATTGCCTTCGCGAGATCACCTTCCGTTTCTTCAAGGACTCTTTTCGCCTCTTCTACACTTTTTCCCGTTTGATCTGCTACAAGTCTAATGTCTTCTTCAGGAATCTTTATTGTCTTTTCAGTCGCTTTTTCGATGACTCTTTCCCCAGTCACTTGAAAAATTTTTTGTCCACCCATGTCAAGTACTGCAACTTCAGGATTTTCTACGATTATTTCCTTAGTACTCGTTCGGAAGATAACTTCTTGGACGTCTTGGATTTGATTCATGTTGACGCCCATTCGTTTCATTAACCTCCGTGTATCCCTTGGGTTTATCTTTCTCCTCAATTAAAACTCCCCATTCATAATAACTCGATGTACCTTCTTATCTTTTTTCCACACGGTTTTGTCATTATAAATTAGCAAATATTAAAATGATGCCTAGCAACTATAAACTATTTGGGTTGTGACTTTCGTGCAGTGCGAAGTCTGTGGTCGTTATATTTCAGGAAAATCTTATAGGGTTATAATCGAAAGAGCTAAAATGATAGTTTGCGGAGGCTGTTCTAGGCTGGGTTCAGATTATTGGGAGGTACCCCCATCTATAAAACGAATTGTTAAAAAAGATGTCAGGTCTCCCCAAAAGATTCCTATCAAAAAACGACAATCAGCGACGACTCAAACCTTAGAACTTGTGGAGGATTTTAACCTCTGCATAAGACAAGCAAGAAAAAAATTGGAACTAAGTCATGAGGATTTAGGGAGAAAGATCGGGGAAAAGATTTCAGTTCTTCGGAAAATTGAAAGTGGGAAAATGATTCCAGATAATAAACTTGTTAACAAACTTGAGCATGCACTTAAAACAAAACTACTCGTTCCCTTTATAGAACCCAAACTTCCTCAAGTTAATTTATCTCCACCTCGTGAAGCCACCTTAGGAGAGATCGTTCTTCTAAAAGGAAAGAAAGGGGAGGTAAATAAGGAACGCGAACCATCATAGCTCAACGCCGTCTACGCAACGAACCAAATCATTTAGAGGAATTAAAGAGCTTAGCTGAGGCGGCAGGATACACCATTGTACATTCGTTAGAACAAACGCGAGAACACGATCCTAAATATCAAATTGGAAAGGGGAAAGCAGAGGAGCTCGTAAGAATTGTAGAAGATCTTGATGCAGAAAAAATAATTTTTGATAACAAAATGAAAACTATTCAACTCTACAATCTAGCCAAGCTAACAGGTATTGAGGTTATAGATCGCTTTCAGCTTATCCTGGAGATCTTTGCCCAAAGGGCTTCCACTTCCGAGGCAAAACTTCAGATTCAATTAGCCCAGTTGCAACACGAGCTGCCTCACGCAAAGGAAAAAGTTAGGCTGAAGAAGCTGAGTGAACAACAAGGCTTCCTCGGAGGAGGAAGATACGAAGTAGATAACGCCTATAACGCTATTCGCAGGCAAATCTCACATATACGCAATAAGTTGAAAGGCATACAGAAGGAACGGCGTTTGCATCGTGCACGTAGGCGAGACCTAGGTTTTCCTTTAATTTCTCTTGCTGGATACACCAACGCTGGTAAGAGCACGTTATTCAACACATGCACTGAAGAGACTGTACCCGTGGACTATGGTTTATTTACCACCCTCTCGACAACAACTCGCGCTATAGATCTTCTTGGAAAAAAGATGTTGTTGACTGATACTGTTGGTTTCATCGATCGTTTACCCATCACCCTCATAGAAGCGTTTCATTCTACTCTTGAAGAAACTATTTTTTCAGATTTGCTTCTTCTCATCATTGACATAAGCGAGTCCTACAAAGAAATTGAAAGGAAACTCTCTTGTTGTCTAGACACAATCCAAAAAATAGGAGCAGCAGAAATTCCTATAGTGACAGCACTCAACAAGATTGATTCACTTTCAAATGCGGAGATACAACAAAAAGTCGAGTTCCTTAAAGACACCACACCTAATCCGGTGCCCATTTCTGCACTTTACAAGACCAATATTGATCTACTTACACAAAAAATGACAGAATATATCAAGAACTACGTTCAAGTATCCATCACCATTCCTGTAACCGATGAATCGATGTCATTTCTATCCTGGCTTCACAACCGCGCCAATGTACAGAATGTTGAATACAAAGGTGATATGATTGAAATTATTTTTGAATCTGTCCCTTGGTTTGCAGATAAAGTTAAAGGGCGTACTGAACTGCTCAATGGAAACTTTAACTCATAAATTCATTTTTTAATGCAATCATTATAAAAAAACAAAATTACAAATAAATGAATTACATCGAATCTCGTGGAGAAGGAGAAATATGGCTGGTATTACTGCTTTTGTCTATCATCAGGATTATCTAAAATACTACTTTGGACCAACTCACCCGTTTAAGCCTGTAAGAGAAAAATACACTTTAGATCTTCTCAAGGAGCTAAGGGTATTCAATGAAAAAGCAAAGTATTATGAACCTGAACCAGCCAACGAAGAAGATCTTATGTTAGTTCACACAAAGAAATATGTTGACTTTGTCAAGAAAATGAGTGATGTGGGATCTGGGTACCTCGATTACGGTGATACCCCAGCTACCAAAAATATCTACGAAGGTAGCTGTTCTGTGGTCGGAGGTTCTTTGTGTGCTGCAGATCTTATAATGACTGGGAAAGTTTCTCATGCTTTTAATCCTGGTGGTGGATTACATCATGCAACAGAAAATAATGCTGCAGGATTCTGTGTCTTTAACGATGTAGCTATTGTAGCGCGATATTTACAGAGAAATTATGGTTTAAAGAAAATAGCCATCGTTGATATTGATGGGCATCATGGGGATGGTACACAAAAAATATTCTATCGTGACCCAATCTTGAAGATTTCCCTTCACCGGTATGATGGCCATTTCTATCCTGGTACTGGTAGTACAGAGGAAATCGGTGAAGAAGATGGCGAGGGATATTCTATAAACATTCCATTACCCGCAAGGACACATGATGAAGCATATCTATTCGCGTTCAACGAAATAGTTATACCTTCAATTAGACGGTACAAGCCCGAACTAATTCTTAACCAATTCGGGGTTGATAGTCATTATCAAGATCCACTGGTTGGACTATCGTTAACAACAAAAACATATGAAGAAATTAGCTCCACACTACACAATTTGGCTCATGAAATTTCAAATGGCAAATTCTTGATACTTGGCGGGGGAGGCTACAACCCGGTTAATGTTTCGAGGTGTTGGGCTGTGATGTTTCTCAATGTTTCAGGAGCTATACCACAATCTTCTCCAAAATACAAAAAACTTTTAGATGATGTAAAACTTCCAAAAGAAAGTAAAATCCTAGAAAAAGTAATGGAAACGGTTGATCTTATAAGAAAAACTAATATAAACGCACGTAAAAAATAAACAACGGATCGGATCTAATGGCAGTGGACAACTATGTTGGCTGAAGCCGGTAGATCAGCTTGGAATTGATCGATGCATCATCAACAAAACGATCGTCGCGTTGGCATCGCGGAGGCCGCGGGTTCAAATCCCGTCCGGTCCACCA
>JAGLRI010000029.1 GCA_023136395.1 Candidatus Bathyarchaeota archaeon
GGAGCTACCTTCTTGTGAGTAGCCGCCCTGAAAGTAGATGAACCTCTTCCGCGTCTTTGAACGCGGATCCTCTTACCCATGGCATCACTGCTCCTAATAAAACATATACATTGATGAACAGTTATTTAAACGACACTAACCACTAACACCGAGACCTTAGTTTAAACGTAAATTGTTTAAACCAGTCATTATCCAGAATATTTAAATAAGAAATTAATACCTTCATTCAAGGAGAAAAAGTCTTTTGCCAACACACGGATCTCTTTCGAAGGCGGGAAAGGTAAGAAGTCAAACGCCGAAAATTGAGTCAATAACGAGAAAAAGTCAAATTCCAAGAGCACAAAATCGAAGAAAATATAACAATCGCGAAATCCTAGGAAGAAACATTGGTCAATATAGCCCTAACAAAAGACGATTTCGTAGGAGAAGAAGGTAGCTAACCTTAATTTAATCGTTTATTCAAATCATTCATTCTTGCAATAAGCTCAAAATTAGGATTCTTTCCAGAACTTTTTGTGTTCATTTACTTCTAAACTTTTCAACATAATAATTTTTTTATTAAAGCGTCTCTGATGAATGATAATACCTGATGTCAAATTCATTCTCGTTAAAGAAGTAAACGTTTCAGTCAGATTCAGGATTAGGTTATATCTACCTTTTTGTTCCTAGCTTCTGAAAGCATAAACTGCATATTTGAATGTTAATCTATATTAAAATAGATTAACCTCAGAATAAAGAGTTTCAATATTCCATCCACTTTTTTTCTTTTCGATGCATACTTTAGCGGATATTATTCTTTTTTGTTAAAGTAAAACAAAACTATTTATTTTTAGGTTTACATCCGCTTTAGATGTGAAGCTCTTGAAGCACACAATTTCAACGGGGTGTAGTTCGCTTGACAAGTTATTAAATGGAGGTTTTCCAATTAATGGAATTTCCCTACTTTATGGGGAAGCGGAAACGGGCAAGACCTCACTCGCCATACAGTGCGCAGTTAACTCTGCAAGGAAGGGTTATAAAACGATATTCATAGACTCAGACGGTGTATTTTCTATCCAGCGCCTTACACAAATAGCCCATCACGACTTTGAGGAGATTTCACCTTTGATAAATCTAATAAGACCAACTACATTTCAGAAACAAACCTTCACAATAGATCATCTTGATGAGTACATAACTAAGAGAGTTGGATTGATAGTTGTTGACACCATTACGTTTTTATATCGTATCAAACTCGGAACTCTTGAAGAAACATTCACATTAAATCGTGAATTGAACAGGCAAGTTGCATGTCTTGCCCAAATTGCTAAAACCCGTAAAGTAGCAATTCTTATCACTAGTCAAGTTCGAAGCATTTTTAAAGAAGGACAAGATGGTGTTGAACCAGTGGCAACAAGAGTACTAATGTTCTGGTCAGATGTGGTAATCAAATTAAAACGTACAGGGCAGACTCATGTGATAAGAGCCTTTCTTGAAAGAGACACCGAAGGCAAACGCTCCACGAGTTGTTACCTTAAGGTAGAAAACACCGGTGTTCAGGAGTTTAGCCGCTAAAATTATTTCTTCTGACCAAAAATAAATGAGTGAAAGGTATGTCAGAATCGATCATTAATATCATGTATGATGCTTTGCACCTCATATTCCCCGCTTATTGTGCCAATGCGGCACCTGTGATTTTTGGTGGCGGTTCCCCCCATTGACGCGGGAAAGATCTTTCTATACGGTCGACCGATATTAGGTTCACGTAAAACCATTCGAGGATTTTTCGCTGGTTTAGCTATTTGAACCTTTGTAGGTTTTATTCAAAATAACGTGTTACTTGGATTCATGCTCTCTCTAGGAGCGCTAATTGGCGATTTAACTGAATCTTTTATTAAACGAAGAATTGGATTTCCTCCAGGAGCCTCACTTCCTGTAGCAGACCAACTCGATTTCGTCGCGGGTGCCCTCCTTTTTCTCCCTACTAGTTTCACAGCCCACTTTACAAGTAATCTTAATTACAATAATAATTACGCTACCCATACACCTTTTTACTAGCTGCTTAGCCTACCTCCTAGGCGTGAAAAAAGACCCTTGGTGATTAAGCGGTTTCAACAATAAACATAATCAAACCGAAAGAAACAATTCTCACAAGGATAGCAAAGACTTTAGTCCATAAATAGTAGGGAAGCTAAAAAAAAAGCATAGAACTCCTAATGAAAACACATCTAACATATAGTAAGTTAATCCTTCCCTTCGTGTAGTTGAGTAGTATGTGTAGGGAATAAGATCAACATAAGGGCTAAATACTCACTTTCTTATACACGATGTCTTTCTCTCTAACTCTCTTTTCAACTTTAAATCCTATAGCGTCCCCAGATTTTGCCTTTTCAACCTGCTTGTGCTCTATTTCCATTGATTTTATTGTTTGTTCGAAGTCTGTTGTGCTCCCTTTTATTCTGATTTTGTCCCCTACAAAAATTGGAGCTGTTACATAAACTATAGCCACCTCAATTTTAACGTAGTAGTGCTCCACCACTCCAACTTCTTGCAATTCTTCTTCTGCTGACATAATTGTATCTATTTGCGTTTATAGTAAAAAATGTTTATCTACGTAAATTTTTGAAGTGACAGAAGCAAGCATTTATCTAAAAAGCAGGAAACGTTATCTTTTGATGAGTTCAATGACTGAAGTTGTCTACAGAGAGATCATTGAGTGTTTAAAGAAGATCCCAAATCCAGTTAGGAAAGATGTTAATGTAATTAAGTTACAAGTCGCTGGGAAATACAAGTTAAAAAAGATTCCCTCCAACTCCGAGCTGATAAGTAACCTAAAGCTCCACGAAAGAGAAAAGCTTCTTCCCCTCCTACGGAGAAAAGCAGTTCGCTCAATCTCTGGAGTTACCGTAATTGCTGTGGTAACTAAACCCCACTCCTGTCCCCATGGAAAATGCGCTTACTGTCCAGGGGGTCCCCCACAAGACGTGCCTTCAGCATACGTAGGTCGGGAACCAGCTATTATGCGTGGTCTTCAACACAGTTTTGATCCTTTTCTTCAAGTTAAAAACAGAATAGAGCAACTTCAAGCAATTGGACATGTTGTAGATAAATCTGAAATCGTTATAATGGGTGGCACTTTTCCCGCTACGTCCCTTGACTATCAAGAACGATTCGTTCAACGATGTCTAGACGCAATAACCGATACGAAGTCCTTTACCCTTCAACAAGCAAAAAAGAATGCAGAAAAAAGCAAGATACAAAACGTCGGTATCACAGTGGAAACACGACCAGACATAGCTAGAGAAAAGCATATTGATCACATGTTATCTATGGGCGTAACTCGTGTGGAGCTTGGTGTCCAAAATATATACGATGATATCTATAATCTAGTTGGTCGAGGACACACTGTCCAAGATGTCATTGATGCTACTCGTAAATTAAAAGATGCTGGACTGAAAGTGACGTATCATCTCATGCCTGGACTTCCTGGATCAAACTTTGAACGAGACCTGAGAGCTTTTAAAAAGATCTTTGAATCCCCCCACTTTAAACCAGACATGATAAAAATATATCCTTGCCTAGTTCTGAAGGGTACAAAAGTTTATGATTGGTGGAAGAAGGGAAAATATGAACCATACACTAATGAGGAAGCTACTCAACTCATAGTAGAGGTAAAGAAGTTCATTCCTCCTTGGATCAGAATTATGAGAATTCAGAGAGATATACCCGCCTTCCTTATAGAAGCAGGTGTGAATCGAAGTAACCTTCGGGAACTTGTTCTACAGAAACTCAAAGAAGAAGGTGTGCAGTGTCGATGCATAAGATGCCGCGAAGTTGGACATCGATGGTTACGAGAAAAGATGAAACCCAATCCTAACAACATTCAAATACAGGTTACTAAAGAAAAGGCTTCGGATGGAATAGAGATTTTCATCTCAGCCGAAGATCCGATTAATGACATTCTTATTGGTCATCTTAGGTTAAGAATTCCATCAGAAAAGGCACATAGACGTGAAATCCTTCCAGAAGTAACTTCAATTGTACGTGAACTCCACGTTTATGGTCCTCTTGTTCCTGTCGGAAAACAAATAACAAGGGCTTGGCAACATAAGGGATACGGAAGTATACTTTTATCTAAAGCTGAACGGATGTCCAAAGAGGACTACGATATTAAAAAAATGGTTATTACAAGCGCACTCGGAACAAGGCAATACTATCGACGGTTTGGTTATAATTATGATGGACCATATGTTTCAAAATTGTTTGAGGGATGAAATTGAGTGAAGAATTTGCAGGATATAGAGGAAAAGTAATGCAAACCTTAAAGAAAGCAGGAGCCAAGATCGGCGATGTCATCAATATCATAAAAGACGAAATATCATACACAGGTATTCTTATCCCGAGATCTGAATATAGTGACGATAACCATATCGTGATGAAACTCGAAAATGGGTATAACATTGGAGTCAGCATTACCCCCACAACAAAAATCGAAAAAGTTGGAGGCAGCATCAAACCAACTTTCGTCTCCCCATCACTCCCAGAACAAAAGATTAACTTACCAAGAGTGGTAATCGTAAGCACAGGCGGCACAATCGCCAGTAGAGTGGATTATCGAACGGGGGGGGTACGCCCGGCGCTTTCAGCAAGCGACCTTTATAGCGTTGTTCCAGAGCTATCAGAGATTGCTACAATAGATGCAGAAATCCTTCTTAGTCTGCTAAGCGAAAACATCACCCCAAAACATTGGTCAAAAATTGCCAAAGCTGTTGCTACTCAAATTGAAAAAGGAGCGACAGGAGTAGTGGTAGCACATGGAACCGACACATTAGCGTACACTGCTGCAGCATTAAGCTTTGCAATACAGAATTTACCAGTCCCCGTTGTAATGGTAGGTTCTCAGCGATCAGCTGACCGTCCAAGCTCAGATGCGGCAACCAATCTAACAGGTGCGGTGATTGGGGCTGCTAAAGCTCCATTCGCTGAGGTGGTTCTTGCCATGCATGAAACAGCTTCAGATACATCTATCATTTTCCATCGCGGAACAAAAGTTAGGAAGTGCCATACAAGCCGCAGAGACACATTCGAATCTATTAACATCTCTCCGCTGGCAAGAGTAAAAGATGGCGAAATTACAACGTTAATTGAGAGTTATAAGGAGAGAGACCCAAAACTGAAAACTAACCTAAAACCAAGTTTTGAAGAAAAGGTGGCACTTATTAAGTTTCATCCGGGATTAGACCCTAAGATCATTGAGTGGTACACTGATGAGGGCTATAAAGGAATAATCCTTGAAGGAACAGGGTTAGGTCACGTAGGCAATTACTGTTTCCCAGCGATTAGAAGAGCCATTGAAAAAAATGTGATTTTAGCCATAACCTCTCAATGTATTTGGGGTAGTGTGAATTTAAACGTTTATGACACAGGTCGAGATCTCTTAGCAATGGGAGTTATCCCCCTGGGGGATACATTACCTGAAACAGCTCTCGTAAAGCTTATGTGGATATTAGGATCCCTTAAACCCAAAGACCTCAATGAAGCTAAAAGTTTTTTACTTACTAACTTCGTGGGAGAAATTAATTCCAGAAGTATCTTTGTAGAATCTTTCCAAGAATAGATTATTCTAGGTAGTCATTACTAGGATGTTTCTTAGTCACTATTTGATCTTTTTTCTCTATTTTTGATTTTTTATGGTTTGTAATAGAAAAGGATACCCAATAAATATTCAATTTCTTCCTTCGTGTCTCTATTAAAAAGCAAAATGTATTTCTATTATGTCAACTTGGATAAATACTGATTTCAAGTAAATTGTTCTCAATAAAAGAAGCAATTGTACATAGGGGGTGAGTAAAGGTTTTGAAGATGTATCTTTCATGTACAGTTTCGGCTGCTTCTCTTGCATTTATCGCATTAAAATCCATCAAAACATTGTTTGAGGGATCTGTTTTTCTGTAAGTTGCAACATAATAAGCTAAACCGGGTTTAAATGGAAAAGATCGGACAATTAAATTTCTGTTTGAAACTATACCTAAGACATGATTTTTTTTACTTGCTAAACCTACGATTCTTGGTGTTTTGTAGACATCATTTTCTGGGCCCAATTCTGACAATACTTGAGTGAATGCCTTAACTGGAGGTAATCCTGCAATCGTTTTTTTGTATATATTTTTAAGATGGGATCCATTAGCTATGAGTACAGAGATTTTGTTTACGACTTGAAGACAAGGATAGGTAATAAGAGAATTTCTTAAAACTTCTGTATCTTGACCTAAAAGTGATACTACATGCGCGGTTTTGCTATTTGTATTAAATTTGATCTTACGATGTGTAAAACTACGACTTGCTAACCTATAAGCCGCAACAATTGCACCGTTTTTTGAAGCTCCCACAAAAAGAAGGCGGCCAACATACAATCTGCATCTCTCACAGGTGTTATGCTAGCTAGCTAGCTATTTAAAGTCTAAATACATAAAGTCGAGTGCAGGATTATACATAAAGTGGAGAAAGGTGTTAGCAAAAGCTTGAGCTTAAAATGGTGGAATAAATGAGGATTGAATACAGTAAGATAGGTTTAACTGTAGGGTTGGAACTTCATCAGCAATTGAACACTAAATATAAACTATTTTGCAATTGTTCCCCAATTCTTTGCATAGAAGAACCAAATTATGTTTTTGTTCGTCAACTCCGCCCAACACAGAGTGAGCTGGGTCAAATTGATCCGGCGGCCCTATTTGAATTTCAAAGGGGAAGAGCAATCGTTTATGAGGGGTATAAGGACACTACGTGTCTTGTCGAGGCAGACAGTGGCTTCAGAAGTTACTCGTCACTGGCCTATACGAAGAACCCCCTCATGTTCTTAACAAAGAGGCTTTAGAAATTGCCCTAATCGTTGCTCTTCTAGTAAAAGCGAAGACAATAGATGAGATCCACGTGATGCGAAAAACAGTGATAGATGGATCGAATACTTCGGGCTTCCAAAGAACCTGTGTTGTGGCATTAAGGGGGGAAGTAGAAGTTGAGGGGAAAAGGGTTCCAATACAACACATAAGTCTTGAAGAAGATGCTGCTAGAAAGATGGGGGAAGAGGATGCTGTTATTAGATACAGGATTGACCGACTCGGTATCCCCCTCATTGAGGTTACAACAGCGCCAGTCATCAATTCCCCTCAAGAGGCTGAAAGGACGGCTCTTTCGATTGGTCGAATCCTTAGAGCTACTGGTAGAGTTAAACGTGGTTTAGGGACAATTCGACAAGATATAAACATTTCAATACGAGACGGTGCTCTAATTGAGATAAAGGGTGTTCAGGAGCTTGGTTTGGTTTCAAAAGTTGTTGAGTGTGAGGTTCAGCGTCAGCTTAATCTTCTGAAGATGAGAGATGAACTAATAAAACGGGGAGTAAAGGAAGAAGATGTTAAGGATAAATTTGTGGATGTAACTTCTATTTTTAAACAAACGAAATGTCGAGTTATTCAGAAGGCTCTTAATAACAAAGAACGGGTGACAGCATTTAAACTACCTAAGTTTGCTGGATTGCTTAAAAAGGAACTCATACCAGGTGTTAGGTTTGGGACTGAAATGTTAAACGTCGCCCGTTTTTGGGGAAGAGTCAAAGGTATTTTCCATACTGATGAACTACCTGCCTACGGAATAACAGTAGAAGAAATTAGCCAACTTAAACACACTATGAAAATGGAATCGCAAGACGCTATCGTGTTCGTTGCAGATACACCACAAAATGCTGAAGACGCATTAAAAGCCATTGGGCATAGGGTCAGAGAGGCTATTGTAGGTGTTCCAAAAGAAACCCGCATGGCGAATCAGGACGGAACTACAAGGTATATGCGTCCAAGACCGGGTGCTGCCCGGATGTATCCTGAAACTGATGTCCCGCCCACTAAGGTAACAGAAGAGTGCTTAAAAGAGCTAAAGGTATACCTTCCTGAACTGCCCGAAGAAAAAATGAAACGCTTAATGAAGCAATACAATCTTAACTTGAAACTGGCAAGACAGATCCTCGATTCAGAGCATATTAACCTTTTTGAAACCATAGCTCAAGAAACCAAGGTTTCCCCAACTACTATAGCAGTTACATTAACTGAAACTTTAAAAGCGTTGAAAAGAGATGGGATTGAAATCAAAAAAATTACTGATGAGCAAATTAAGAATCTTTTTCATCTAATAGATTCGGAAAAAATTACTAAAGAAGCTATACCTAATGTTTTAAATTGGCTTTCAAAACACGAAGGAAAAAACGTTACAGACAGCGTAAAAAGCCTAGGGTTAACAATGATCTCACGAAAAGAGCTTAAAAAGATGATAGAAAATTTGATAAAAGAAAATAAAAGCTTCGTGCAGAAGAGAGGAAGGAGTGCGTTCAGTCCACTCATGGGCATGATTATGAAAAAAGTTAGGGGACAAGCGAAAGCTAAACTAGTCAGTGAGATACTTAAGAGTAGATTAGAAGAGTTTCTATTGAAAAAGAAAAAAAAGTAAAAAAATATCCAACTCACACACTAAATTTCAGATTTACGATAAAAACGCTTATGCATGCATGTCTCGAAGAATAAGATTGCAATAAATACATCATTAAAACGCTATAATATCCTTCAGATAAGAAAATTTAAAAGTGAAGGAACACATAGCCTCGTACAGCCTCTTAGGTTTTGAGAAGTGTCCAGTGTGAGTGAAACAACGACAGAGTATATTGAAGTGGAAGCATTAAAACCCAATTTTAGAGATTTAAAATTGATTGTAAAGATTGTTGATATGGGAGTGCAACGAGTTGTTAATACTAGGAGAACTCGTCGTGATCACCGAGTAACAGAAGCTCATGTAGGAGACAAAACAGGCTCTGCATTATTAACTCTGTGGGACGACCAAATTGACAGATTTAGTATTGGTGATGTACTCGAAATAAAGAGTGCATACACCACACTATACAGAGGTTCGTTGAGACTGAATGTTGCAAGAAACGGAGGAGTTGAAAAAGTGGAAAAGGATATCGAGGAGGTAAACACAAAAAACAACCTCTCCGAGGTGAGACATGAGACAACGCGGTGGTATGATCCGGTAGGGAGACCGTTCAGAAGACGGCGAAGGAGATGACAGAAAGAATAAGTACTCCTCACAAAGAATCCGAAACCGAAAGTATTTTTTAATGCGTTTTCATCAAGTTTAAGCATAGATGTAAATAAAAGGCTGATGAAACACATGAGTTACTGCCCCGAGTGCGGTGGAGGCATGAAATATATTTCTACCACAAAACGTCGTGTATGCAAGAGTTGTGGACTCTCCCTTACTTATCAAGAGCTTAATGAACTACGGCAAAAGCTAAGACCAGAATCAGAAACTGAAGGAGAACAACGTGATAGACGACGAAAAGAATATCTAAACTGGTGGCTCGGGAGAAAGAAGAAGAAATAGAGGCTCAGACACACCCCGTGCTAAATCAATCATTTAAACATTTTTAAGTAAAAATTGGTTTGAGAGTTATATGACCAAATCAATAGAAATCATCTGTGTTGGAACAGAGCTTCTGATAGGTAAAACTTTAAACACGAATGGGCAATGGCTAGCTAAACGCGCTACAGCCCTCGGGTTAAAAGTGAGCCGTATTATTACGGTGATGGATGAAACCAACGAAACCGCGTTAACTATAAAAGAAGCTCTGAAAAGGAAAAATCGATTTATAATTACCGTAGGTGGACTTGGCCCAACCTTCGATGATAAGACTTTGGAGGGAATTGCTTCAGCCTTAGGGTGTAAGTTAGAAGTCCATGAGCGAGCTTTAAAGATGGTGAAGGAAAAATATTACAAATATATTAAGGAAGGTCGAATGGAGAAAGCTGAGCTGACTTCTTATCGCATTAAAATGGCGAAACTCCCTGAGGGAGCTGAACCTCTAGTTAATCCAGTAGGTACAGCACCGGGAGTGATGATAAAGATTGAGAATGCAACTTTGATAGCGCTTCCGGGTGTTCCGTCTGAAATGAAAGCAATATTTGAGGACTCGATTGTTCCTCTATTTAAGCAAGTAGCAGGAAACGTAACATTTTTTGAAACGAGCTTGGATATAACTGGAATCGGGGAATCTGCTGTTGCTCCACTCATTGACCAAGTGATGTATAACAACCCCTATATTTACTTAAAATCCCATCCCAAAGGCGCTGAAAGAGTTCCCCGTATTGAGCTTCATCTCTCCACCACTGCAGAAGACTCAAAAGCAGCTAAAAATCGTATTAGTAAGGCGCTTATTCAAATTTCCGAATTAATTCAAGTGAAAGGTGGAAAAGTTAGGCTGCTTAAAACAAAATAATGATTGATTGAAATTTTTAGCTTTCCATTTATTGGTAATAATGAAAAAAAAGGAAATATGTTAAAACAATATTCAGAAAAAAATAAGTAATTGTCATAATTTTCATTGAGGTTGACTTGGTTTAAATAGGAGTGTTTTTTGAGTGTTTATCTTGTTTATTATTGGAACCGCAGGCTCAGGAAAATCTCTTTTAACAGCTTCCTTTACAAGTTGGCTGAAGATGGAAGGACAAGATGTTGTAACCGTAAACTTAGATCCCGGGGTTTTAACTCTACCTTATACACCAGACGTTGACGTTCGCAATTATGTTAGAGTCGAGGAAATTATGGAAAAATACATGCTTGGTCCAAATGGGGCATTAGTGATGGCAGCAGACTTGATTGCGGAAGAGGCACAAAATCTTGGGAACGAAATCGAAGATCTTAAGCCAGACATAGCCATTGTAGATACACCTGGACAAATGGAGCTATTTGCCTTTAGAGCAAGTGGACCTTATATTGTAAGTGAATTAACTAATGAACCTAAAGCCATCGCATACTTGTTTGACTCCGTTTTTTCCATCAATCCACTTAATTATGTTTCAAACCTGTTCCTCTCAGCTGCCGTTTACAACCGTTTTTACGTTCCACAGATGCATGTATTATCAAAGTGTGATTTTCTTCCACCCGAAGAAGTGAATCGCGTAACTGAATGGTCCACAAACACCGATGCATTGGATATGGCGATTGAAGAAAAGTTGAGCGGAACAAAACGTTTACTCAGTCGTGACATGATGCACGCCATTTTTCGACTTGGAATAAAGTTTCTCTTGCTACCCGTTTCCTCGAAAACAAACGAGGGGCTTATCAATCTTAATGCTGCTGCATTGAGATTTTATAATCGGGATAGATGGACGGACTAGCTAGCTACAATTATGTTGTGACTCGCTTAGTTTTTAAAAATCTAAAAATGGGAAGAATAAAAAGAAAGATTATTAAAAGCCATGTTAAGTAAATCCTATCATCAAGATTGAAGGGCCCGTAGCTCAGCAAGGAAGAGCACCGGACATAGTAGTGCAACCACGTTATCTATGGGTGAAGCTTTTAACCCG
>JAGLRI010000003.1 GCA_023136395.1 Candidatus Bathyarchaeota archaeon
CTCTCCATGTTTAACTGAAATCACCACCTCCCTGTCAGAGACTTCAACCTCTATGTCCCTCTCCTCCACTCCAGAAAGCTCAGCAACAATCCTCAACCGATTCCCTTCGGTTAAAACATCGACGAAAGGCGTCGTTACCCCCGGGCTTACATATAATGGTCTAAAAGGTATTTTTCTATCCACAACTCTTCTTCTGAGCTTAGGTTTCACGCCTAAAATCCGCATAATGAATAAACCAGCAACGAAACCGCCGATATGAGCCCAGAATGCTACCCCGGAAGAAAATCCAGACAGTGAAAAGACACCCATCATCAGCTGATAGAGGAACCAGAACCCGAGGTAATAGAAAGCGCGTATACTTACAATTTGAATGAAAACGTAGAATAAAAGGGTCCTTATCCGTGCTCTCGGATATAGAAATAGGTAAGCCCCAAGAACAGCTGAGATGGCCCCTGAAGCTCCTACAGAGGGAACGTCGAAACCTGCAACACCAAGGGATGGTAGAGCAAAAAGAGAGACAATGTGAGTGAAACTAGCAACTAATCCCCCTAGTAGATAGAAGGCGATGTATTTAGTGTGACCAAGAGCGTCTTCAATGTTGTCTCCGAAAACCCAGAGGTAAACCATATTTCCTAATAGATGAATGATGTCGACATGCATGAACATGCTGGTAAGGAGAGTCCAAAGCCTCGTTCCAGTTAAGATGTAACTAGGTATAGCACCTAAAAATACAATCCCAGAATTTAACGCATTGGTTCCCCCCAAAAAAAAGAAGAAGAATACAAGTACATTGAGTGATATAAGACCATAGTTCACGAAAGGCCTTATTGTGGACCTATTCTCGTCGTGGATAGGAAACAAAGCGCAACACCTACCAGATTCTTTACGAATGCAAATCCATTTCCCCCTTTATCTTTTTTACTTCTAAAATGGAAAATGTGCGCTTGCATTCTTTGTTTGTTTTTAAAAACTCTAAACGAAAGTAAGTTATGGGAAGACTAAAAAAGATAAGGTTAAACAACCTTACTAATCTTGGAGCTGTATCCTTTGGAGATTTATTATCTAATAGACTCTGAAGCAACAAAAAAGGGCATAGAATCGCGTCTTTACAATCCCTCCACGGGCAGAATGAAGAAGATAATGGATACAAGATATAGGCCTTACTTCTTCATTCCCCATCCATTAAGCCGAGATGACGAGGAGACTGTTCTTGGGTTAGGCGCTAAAACTCGTGTGGTTGAGAAGCGAAATCTTTTCACCGGGAAAATGCACAAGATTATTCTAGTTGAAATTGAGGAGTTTTACAACCTCAAGTGGATCTCAGAAAAATTCAAGAAAGCATGGGAAGGGGAAGTTCCCCTCATTTTGGGATATGTTTACGACCATGATTTAGCCTTTGGGGCTCAACACATCATTAAAGGAGAACGAATAAAAAAAGTCTCCAAGATCTCTGAAGAGGTTAGGCAGAAGTTCGAAGAGAAGTTTTCTGATGTGAGAAGGGAAGATCCTAAGAAATTTGTCCTGCTGGAGAAGTGGTTTACCCTTTGCTCTCAGCCATTACCTGAAATGGCACCTGACAGTCTGGGAGTAGCTGAAATTGACCCAGATCGATATTTCTTGGCTTTCATGCTTTCTAGGTTGGCTAATCTTCCCGTCCACAGAGCATACTTTAGTCGTCAGGTTAGCACGTGGATTAGATCCATTCTTCATAACTACTTAAGAAGAAATAATATTCTTATCCCCACAAGCGATGAATTGAGAAGGGAGGAAACTAAGAGATCGGTTGAGGGAGCCCTCACATTTCCACCTGAGCAGGGAATATACTTCAATACAGTAGTTACTGACTTTGAGAGCCTCTACCCAAGCCTTATTGATGTTTATAACCTCTCATACGAGACAATAGATTGCTCCCATCAAGAGTGTAAAAGTAATAGAGTGCCTGGATTAGAACATCACGTTTGTAAACAAAGGAGGGGTGTTTACTCAGTTCTTATAGGTTCAATTAAGGATTTGCGTATCCACTGGTTTAAACCCTTAGCAAGAGACAAGAGCGTCTCGGCTGAGGAGAGGCGTCTTGCTCAAGCCACCTCTCAGCTTCTAAAGTTAATCTTGGTTTCAAGCTATGGAGTCACGATAAGAATACGTGGACTAGCTCGTCCCTCCCTAGCAGAATCTATAACAGCGTATGGTCGCTACATTCTTCAGGAAACTTGGAATATAGCAAAGAATGGAGGGCTTCACCCTATCTATGGAGACACAGACTCTCTATTTCTAGACAATCCTACCGAGGACCAGATAAGCTGGCTCATAAAAACTGTAAAAGAACGTCTACGCTTGGATTTAGCTGTTGACGAACGATACGCTATGTGTGTGCTTCCTAGGGCTATGAAAGCTTATTTTGGCATAAGGAAAGATGGAACCGCTGATATTAAGGGATTAACAGCTATCAAATCAAACTCCCCGGTTTACATTCAGAACGTCTTCAGAGATTGTGTCAAGGAAATGTCTGAAGTGAAGAACCTAGCTGATTTTGAAATTGCTAAGGAACGAATTCAGAGAATTATTAGAGACGCGATTAAAAATCTTAAAACAGGAGAGATATCTCTAAAAGACTTGGAGTATTCGGTGAAACTTCACGAAAACCCCCAAGATAAAAGGGAGAAGACAACAATCCATCAACCTTATCAGTGTGCCATCCAGCTCATTGACTCGAAAAAACCGGTGCGGAGGGGAGACACTGTCAACTTTGTGAAAGTTAAGCCATTTACTTATAGAGGGAGAAGTTTTACCGTAAAGCCAACAGAACATGTGGAGAGCTTCCAAGACGTAAAAGTGGAAGACTATGTACGTAACTTGAAAACGGCCTTAAACCAAACCTTCAAGCTCATTAATATTCAATTCATGGAGGAGGAAAAGGTTACTCTTTCAGATTTCATATGAATGAACTGAAGTAACATAAAAACACCAAGCATATAGTGACACATGCAGCTCGTTGATACCCATGCACATTTTGAGGAAATTAAAGACCTAAATCAAGTGGTAAATAGAGCTGAAAAAGTGGGGGTGACCACTATAAATAATATGGGTTCAAACCAAAAATCAAATGAATTGGTTCTATGCGTGCGCAATTACAAACTCTATGCTTCCCACATATTTTTAATTACGTGTTCCAGATCCAGATTCTTTAGAGTCTCAGGTAGTGGTTTACCTGTTTCCACATCCCACCCCATTAAGGCATAGTAGTTTTCTAGCATATCATCCCAGTGAGTCATCACGTTTGTACCCTTCGAAGGTCCGTCTACTGGCGTTGAACCGTATCGTTCGGATGGACGATCAAGATCTCGTGTAATACCAGTCATGATGTTAAAGACCTTCATAAGATTAACAGCCCTAAGACCTACCCTCTTTGCCTCCTCAGGCGTAAAGTCCCATCCCGTGGTTGCACTTACAGCCTCTGATTCGAGAACAATATTCATCCTGCCATTAAATCGACATACTACTAAGGAGTCCTCGAACACCATCATACCTTTTGTCTTTGCGACAGCTGTAGATACCTCTATTGGATAGCCAGGTCCTCGTAACTCTTTGATACCGAGGCGGAGTGCTGTTGGACCGGTTTCAAGAGTTCCAGTATTGGAGATACATGTATCGAACATCTCAAACCACCGTGTTCTGTGGTCGTGACCTCTAGGAGTGTTCCCCTTCGCAGTATATATAGCGCATTTTGCTGCTTCGCCACCCACTTTCTGTGATGCTCTCATTACACCTTCAGCTAACAAATCTCCAACTCCTTGACGGTGAGCAATCATATAAAGAAGCTGCCTTACACCTTCAACGTTACCCCAACTCATCTCCAATCCGTCCAGATGATCCTTGGTGAGAAATCCTTTTTCGAAGCATTCCATCACCCACCCCATCAGCCACCCTCCTTCGTTATTCTCTAATCCAAGTCGATCAGTCAAGCCTGACAGCATCATAGCCGAAGATATTTCTCTTAGATCGATAACTGGACCCCAAGCTGCTAGTTGTTCATATTCAGGTTCCTCGACGATCGTTCCCTTATATGGACCCTCCATTATCGTCATCATAGTGCTATGAGTTAGCCTACAAGCCCAACAGGGATTTGGTTTTGATCCAAAAGTTCTTCGAATATACTCCTCACTAAATCCATCAATCTTCTTTTCGGACATATCCCAGATGTTAGTCATATAGTTTTTAATAGGTAGAGTACCCCTCCCCGCTATTTGGTTACGGTAGACACCCCCCACTGTACCTGTGAAGTCTTTCACGTTTTGATAGAGCTCTTCAGCAACATTTGTTAGTCTATCTCGATCTTTTACTTCAACAGTCTTACTTCCTCTTGAGATGGCTATAGCCTTCAACTTCTTCGAACCCATAACCGCGCCAGGACCATTGTGTGAGGCTGAGTGACCCTTCTCTGCATACACACCTGCGAATCGTACTAAATGTTCACCAGCAGGCCCAATAGAAATCACACTTAACTGCTTTTGCTTTTTGGAAAGGTCTTTACTCAACAAATCTACGGTGTCGTAGGTATCGCTCCCGAGAAGATGGCTCGCTTCCCTAAACTCAGCTTCACCATCATTAATGTAGAGATATAGCCATCTTTTAGCTGCACCCTGAACAATTACACCATCATATCCAGAGAACTTGATGTATGCTCCGAATAAACCGTTAGCTTGAACAGAGGTTGCCCCATTTGTAAGCGCACCCTTTGTTACTAAGGAAAGTGTGCCAGAACCCCCAATTCTAGTTCCCCCGAGTGGGCCTGTGGCAAAAATCAAACGATTATCAGGGTTGTTCCAATCTGTTTTTGGGGATACCTCCTCATAAAGAATCTTAGCACCGATGCCTGTTCCCCCGACATATTTTCTTAATGTCTCCTCGTCGAAGATAACGTCAGTTATCTGCTCACGAGTTAAATCTGCTCTGAGGAATTTACCTGCATAACCACCAAAATCTGACATGCTTAATCATAAATTTTATTGTACAGATTTTAAATTAAATATAACCTAAAAAGAAACATTTTCTATCGAATGTTTCAAAGCTAAATACTTAGGAGTTAAATCGTGAACCTTTATTTATCTCCGTAAACTTTTTGTATAGGATCTTTTCCTTGAAGTATTGATGCTTTTTGAAGGTTTTAATAGCTTCACCCCGGAGGGAGAGAATGGTATTTAAACTAAGGGAAATGTTACCAGACGACGTCCAGATAGTTGTCTCGAAAACAGGATCAGAAGAGGAACTGATCAGTCTAGCTCAGGACATAGAAGTGATTATTTGCACCCGCCTCTCCCACAAGGTAGCCCAAGTCGCTAAGAAACTAAAACTTATTCAGAAGACAGGAGCTGGAGTCGACGCTATACCATTCAGCTTTTTAAGAGAGGATGTTTTTGTAGCTAATACTTCTGGTGCGAATCCTGTGCCGTTAGCAGAGGGAGCTGTAGCTTTAATTCTCGCATTAGCAAAGCGAATCATCCAGAGACATAACAGTTTTCAGAGAGGAGAGATAAAGCGGGGACAGGGTGTCGAACTACGTGGAAAGAAAGCAGGCATCATCGGTTTAGGTCACATTGGAATTGAAGTAGCTCGATTACTACAAGCCTTCCAGATGAAGATAATGGCGTTGAAGAGACATCCGTCTGAAGAATTGAAGACTCAATTGGGTCTTAACTTTCTTGGAGGACCAAACGATCTTGATCATCTTCTTAGAGAATCAGACTTTATCGTGGTGACAGTGCCTTCGACGTCTGAAACCCGTGGGATGATTGGTGAACGTGAACTTCGCATGATGAAGTCGACCGCTTTCATCGTCAATATTGCTAGAGCTGCCATCATCCAAGAGGAGGCACTCTACAAGGCTCTAAAGGAGAAATGGATTGCTGGTGCCGCCATAGATGTATGGTGGATACCTCACTGGTGGGACTCAACGTGGACCCCAAGTAGTAAGCCGTTATATCAGTTCTGGAAGCTACCAAATGTAATCGCCACACCTCACAACATAGGTTCAACAGACACTTCCTCCGATGCCGGTCTCCGTATCATTGCCGAGAATATACGGCGTATCTACGAAGGAAAACCGCCGATTAATAAGGTCGACAGAAAGTTACAATATTAAAACTCTTCAAGTTTAGGCTAAAAATCATGCGTGCAATAGATAGTTGTTTCATAGTTCATGTAGATCATGAGTGAATCTCAACATATGTATGTAATGTCAAAATGGCGTTATCTATTCTCAAAAATAATCATATTCTGGCTGAAATAATTAAGTTCACTGCTTTATCGACGTTGAATTTAAATTTGTTTGAGATTAATTCTTTAATCGGTTGTAAGTTTGGATGTAGTTTGCTTCGGTGCATTAAATGTAGATAAATTGTATAAAGTAGATAGAATAGCGTGTAAAGGTGAAGAACGCTCTATCATAGACTTTAAGGAGTGCCCGGGAGGTTCTGCTGCGAATACTGCTGTTGGCTTAGCAAGGTTGGGGTTAAAAGTTGGTTACATAGGAAAAGTTTCCAGCGACCGGGAGGGAGACCTTCTTTTACAGAATTTTAAAAATGAGAAGATTAACACAGATGGAATAGTAATTTCAAAGGAAAACAGAAGCGGGATTGTAATGGGATATATCGACAGAGATGGTGAAAGAGCTCTCTATGTGGATCCAGGTGTCAATGATTCTTTAGAATTTAAAGATATAGATTTGGAATATGCTGGATCTTCCAAATATATTCATTTTTCAGCCTTTGTTGGGGAGAAACCTTTCGAAGCTCAGAAAATGCTTATCAAAGCTCTCCCGGACGATGTTAAAATAAGTCTTGACCCAGGGGATATATATGCAAGAAAAGGACTAAAGCTTCTAAGGCCTATAATAAAAAGGAGCTTTGTGATTTCTCCGAATGAGAATGAAATAAAAATGCTTACTGAAGAAGATTACATAAATGGTTCAAAAATTTTATTAAAAGAAGGCGCTGGAATAGTAGCAGTAAAACTTGGTAAAAGAGGATGTTATGTTTCAGACAGTAAAGAGCGTTATTTAATAGATCCATATAAAGTGAAGGTTATAGATACTACAGGTGCTGGTGACGCTTTCTGTACTGGTTTTCTTTACGGTTTAATTAAAGACAAAAGTCTGTATGAGTCTGGAAGAATAGGAAATTTTGTTGCATCTCGCTGTATAGAAAAGATTGGTGCTATAGAGGGACTGCCTCTGCTTTCAGAATTGCATTGACATAATCAAACGAGTAATAATAGAATTAACGTTTAACTAAATAATCAACCATGGATTCAAACAATAACATTCCATCACCGTATCTAAGTATTTGGGATTGTTCTGTCCAATCGGGAAGCTGCCAACCATAACATGCTCTTTCAGGGTGAGGCATTAAACCAAATACGTTTCCGTCAGTATTACAAATACCTGCAATGTCATGAAAGGCTCCATTTGGGCTTATTGGATATTTACCAGCAGCATACTTACCTTTTTCATCACAGTACCTAAAAACAAGTTGGTCGTTACAATATAATCTTTTTAAATATTCATTCTCGTTTTTCTTTGGAAAAATAAACCTACCTTCAGCATGCGCTACGGGCATAAAAATTCTTTCTCCTTTCTGAATTCTTTTTGTGAATATACAGTTACCAGAATTTTCATGTTTGAGATAAATCCATCTACATTCATATTTAATTGAAGTATTTGATGCTAATGCCGCTTTAGGGCTTTCACTAAATCCTTCAAAATCGGGCAGTAGTCCGGCTTCAACTAAGACTTGAAAGCCATTACATATTCCTAAAACCAGTCTTCCTTCTTCATCAAATTTTCTTAATTCGTAACCAAGCTTAGTTTTAATCCTTTTACCCCAGATTGCCCCTGCTCTAACATAGTCCCCATAAGAAAAACCACCTGGAAAAACAAGGATATCATAGTCTAATAGATTTTTTTCTTTAATTATCTTGTTTGCATGAACAACATTCGCAACTACCCCCAGCTCGTTGAATGCTCTTCTGGTCTCTGCGTCGCAGTTTGTTCCACCAACACGTAGAATGCATACCTTAATATCTTCTTTTTTCATTCCTAATCTCCAAAAGTGCTTTTCCAAGCATTCCTCAACGTGGATAGTTCGGCATCAACAATTAGTTCATTGTTTATACCATAGATGGAAAGACGGTTTTTTCTTTTCACTCTCCCAACAGAAGAATGTGGGATTCCTTTCATCAATGTTTCAATTTGATCTTTATATTTTTCAGAAACCTCAATTAAAAATCTGCTGTTTGATTCTGAAAATAAAAGATAGTCATTCCTTTTAATGTTCGATTTTGGGACACGTCCTAAATATAGTTCTGCCCCACATCCACCAGAAAAAGCCATTTCAGCAATAGCAACCGCTAATCCTCCTTCTGAGAGATCATGACAGGATTTGATGTAACCAGCATCAATTGTAGCAGTAATGGTTTCCATGATTCTTTTTGCTTCAGATCTAACTCTCGGAACACCGTTTCCAATAAATCTGTTTAACTTGAAATATTCTGAACCACCCAATTCAGGATGGGTTTCTCCAACTAAATAAATTAAATTTTCAGGGTGCTTAAAGTCAACTGAAACAACTCTTCTTACATCAGGAATTATTCCTAAAGCAGTTATTAGCAACGTTGGTGTAACCGGGCCTAGAGGCGACTCGTTGTATAAACTATCTTTACCAGAAACAAAGGGTGTTCTAAAAACTTTTGCAAAATCGTAACAAGCTTGAGCTGCTCTAACTAACCCACCCAACCTGTCTGGTTTTTCTGGATTACCCCAAGTGAAGTTATCAAGTAGAGCGATTCTTCTGCCACCAACTGAAACATTATTTCTTAAAGCTTCGTCGATGCTAGAAGCGGCCATCCAATAAGGATCTATTTTTCCATAGTTTGGATTCATTCCACAGGATATAGCAATTCCTCTCCAAGAATCTTGTAGTGGTTTAATAACCGCAGAATCATTGGGTCCACTATACTTGCCTTGTAATGGTTTTAGAACAGTGTTTCCTTGGACTTCGTGGTCATATGTTCTTATCACGGATTCCTTGCTAGCTATATTGGGTGTAGATAATAATTTCAAAAGACAACTGGTTAGATCTTTTGGCTCAGGAAAGACTGGATCAGAAAACTTAGGTTCCGTCCAGTTTGCTATTCTCGTCACTGTTGGGGGCTTAAACAGAAAATTGAGATCTAAAACCGCAACTTTATATCCTTTATAATTAACTCTAAGCGTGTTACCTTCGGTAAATCTTCCAATGGGGATCGCTTCAGCGTCTTCACTTTCAAAAATATCTAAAATTTTATCAAGATTTTTCTTCGGGGCGGATATTAACATTCTTTCTTGGGATTCTGAGATCCATATTTCCCATGGGCTCATATTCAAATATTTTAGATGAATTCTTTCTAAGTCAACGTAAATTCCGCACTTGGATCTGTATGCCATTTCGCCTGCAGCGGAGGATAAACCTCCTCCTCCCAGATCAGTTATACCTGAACAAAGCTCTTGATCTCTTATTTTTAAAATAGCACGCGTTAGTTTTTCTTCCTCTATTGGATTTGCTATTTGAACCGCAGATCTTGATACCTCTTCTGATTTTTCGGTTAATTCTACTGAAGCAAAAGTAACCCCGTGGATTCCGTCTCTCCCTGTTTTTCCACCAGCTAGAATGGCAATGTCGCCTATTTTAGTGGCTCTTACAAATTTATTTATTGGAAGAATTCCTATACAGCCACAGTAAACCACAACATTACCCACATATCCTTCATCAAAATATATAGCTCCGTTTACTGTAGGGATTCCCATATTGTTTCCATAATGACCTATCCCAGCAACTACGCCATTAAAAAGATGTTTTGGATGTTTTGATCCCAGAGGAAGTTTTTCATAAGCATAATTTAAAGGTCCAAAACATAGGACATCGGTACATGCAATTGGTTTTGCCCAAACGCCTAAAACGTCCCTGATAACACCGCCTGTACCTGTTGCCGCTCCTCCAAAGGGCTCAATAGCGGAGGGGTGATTGTGGGTTTCAACTTTAAAAGCAATGGAATAGCCTCTTTCAAAATCAACTATACCTGCATTATCCTTGAAAACATCAATGCACCAAGACAAATTAAGCTCCTTTGTTGCCTGGGCTATGTAAGTTTGAAACAAACTCCCTAAGATAAGAGTACCATCGGGTGAAACTACATCTCCTTTAAAGGTTTTGTGATAACAGTGTTCGGACCAAGTTTGACCAATAGTCTGAAGCTCAACATCGGTTGGATTTCTTTTTTTACTTAAAAAATATTCTTGGGTTGCCTTCATTTCTTTAATGCTTAAAGCAAGTCCAAGCTCATTACTAACTTCAATTAGTTGTTTTGCAGTTACATCCATTAAATTGATGACAAAAAGCTCAAAGGGTAGATCTTTTCTTAGGTACAAGGTTATTCGATTCTCTCAACATGAATTTTGTAATTGTCTTTTACAGGGTTAGCAAGTAATTTTTTACACATCTCATCTACGCGAGTGTATACTTCTTCCTCAGAATTTGCTTCAAGATATATATTGTAGACTTTACTTATACCAACTTCACGAATTTTAAAACCTAGGTCCACCAATGACTCCGCGGAAGTCTCTCCTTCAGGATCTGAAAGACCTGGTTTAAGGCTGATTTCCACCTTAGCTCGGTATTTCATTACATAAACCTCGTTGAGGAGATTACGGGTATTGAAACTTACCAAACGGGCTGTGGATTGTCAATTTGTTTCCCTCTCTGCCCGCCATGCATTTTCCTATGATTTGAGCTCCCAAACCAAAACTTTCTGAAATGCTCAGAATGTTTTCTGCTACTTCCTCATTTGCGATTATCTCGATACCAACTCCCATGTTCCCGCCTCTATACATATTTCTCCAAGTTTCTTTTGACTTTTTTTGAATTAAATAAAAAATCGGATCTGGATCTTGGAGATTGTTTTTAATGTAGTGAATGTTTCGGCCCAACCTCAAACATTTAGTTTGTCCCCCTCCAGTATTATGAATTAAGCCTTTTGTATAGTGTTGAAATTTTTTTAGTACCTTTGAAATTACTGGCGCGAATAATCTGGTTGGTGATATAATGGCTTCTCCCACGGTCATTCCAAGTTCATCATTATAGTCATCAAACTTGAAGCTTCCTGAATAACCTTTTCCGTTAGGATTGCTAATCTCCGGATATTTTTTTTCATAACCTCTCTCCATCAAACAGTGTCTAGCCAAAGTTATAAAATTGCACATTATTCCACTGTTTTCTTCCCTTTCGTATTTTGTCTTTCCACCACTTCTCAACCCAATTATAACGTCCCCTTCTTTAATTTCGTTTCCAGTTATTATTTCACTTTTTTTTGCTTTGGCATGAATGGTTCCTGAGATACTTAGTGTCCTTAATTGGTCGGGAAGATCTGCCGTTTCTCCACCAGCAAAACGAATGTTTATTCCATAACGCTTCAAAAGGTCAAAATATTCCTTAAATCCTAAACTGAGTGTTTTTAAAATATCTTGTTTTGGAAGTCTTAACGGATTAACTGCGACATAATCAACGAAAACGGGATTCCCTAACACTCCAACACATGCTATATCATCGATATTCATCGCAATGGTGTCTTGAGCTAATCCTTTAAACCATCTTATTTCCCCCGTCTCTTTCCAATGAAGATAACTTTGGATTGGTTTGCTGCCGGCACAATCTGCATGCATACACTCAACGTACTCAGGAAAATCTGGGTCTTGAGATATAACTGAAAACGCTTCGGGATGCAAATTATCTATTAATGACTGAAAAAAATTTATCCCTTTCTTCTCAACATCAACTCCAAGCTGAGCATATTTCGACATAGTCAATCCTTCATTTCCTCTCTTTTTCCAACGTTAGTTCATATTTAAGTAACGGGAATTCCTCCAACAGAATATGTTGCTAAAGGGGATATTCACCAGTCCAACAAGCTAAGCATAAATTGTTTTGAGGAACCCCTATGGCATCTACAAAATCTTCTAATGTATTGTATTTTAAAGTATTAGCATTAATCTTATCTTTAATTTCGTTTACACTATGCTTCTTTGCTATAAGTTCGTTGTATGATCTTGTAGAAATGCCATATCTACATGGCGCAACAAGTGGAGGGCAACCAATCCTTACGTTAACTGCTTTTGCCCCTACGTCAATAAGTTCTTTCACTTTGTTTTTAATCTGAGTTCCCCGAACTATGGAATCATCACATAAAATAATTCTCTGTCCTTTTACAGCTTCAACAATTACAGAAAGTTTTTCGTTGGCAATTCTGTCTCTAACAGCCTGCTCTAATGGTGTATAACTTCTATCTGAATACCTATTATAAAGATAAACATCGTCATAAGTAATGCCTGATTGCATATGATAGCCCAAAGCGTAACCTATGCCAGACATTGGAATAGGAGAAACCTTGTCTGCAACAATATTATCACCTTCTGCCAATTTACCCCCCAGTCTGTTCCGTGCATTTCGAACAGAAATTCCATCTATGATTGAATCATAACGGGCAAAATACCCCCATTCAAAAGCACAATGAGCCTTCCTTTTGCTAGGTAATTTTTTCACAGAACTAAAACCGTCCTTATCAATACGCACAATTTCTCCAGGTTCTAAATCTCGGAATAAACGCATTCCAATAAAGTCAAAAGCACATGACTCAGAAGAAACTGCCCAACCACGTTCGTTTTTACCTAAAATCAGTGGTTTAAATGCATAAGGATCTCTAACAGCGTATAAACTACCTTCGTTTAATATAACTAAAGAATAAGACCCTCTAACTTGTTCCGACATCTTTACTATTCCTTCCACGATTTCCCTATTTTCACCTATTAATTTTGCTAATATTTCCACATCATTTCCTGTTGAGAATGAATGGCCTTTATCTTTTAATTTCCCAATTAATTCTGTTGAATTGATTATTTTTCCACTAAAGGCTATCGCGAATTTGCCAAGTTTTGACTCGAGCATAATGGGTTGACGATCTTTAAGACTCACGTGACCTATACCCAAAGTGCCTTCCAATCTTCTGAGGTCATCTAACATAAATTTATGTTTAACAAAACCTTCATGAGTCATTAATTTAATATCCATATTATCTGATGTGGAGATACCGCAGTATTTTTGTCCGCGATGTTGCAGATTGAATATACCATAGAACAAATCCTTTATGCAATTATCAATAGAACATAAACCAAATACTCCACAGTTATCCGCAAAAAAAGGCGTTGCTCCAACATACTCCAAAGTATTACACCTATATTATTTAAAAACAAAGTAAGATAAAAAGAATTTTTAAATGAAAATGTTAAAAAACGTACATTTCGTTTTTTACTTCATTACCACAATTTTGCTTTCTTCAATCTTTTCTCCCAAAGCAAGGTTACCTTTTCCGTTTTCTCAGCTGCAATCCCAACATATTTAGATGGTGTTGAGATAACTTCCAGCTGCATATTCGAAAATTTTTTTAGATAAGACTGAAGTTCTTTGTCACTTAACGCGATTTCAGGTAAAGATTTTCCTGTTTGATAAGATGTCATGATTAGCTTTCTTACATATTCGTGCGCATTGGGATGACCATGGAATGCTAATAAAACGTAAAGAGGTTCAGCAATAATCTTATCCTCATTTAATTCAAAATTCTTTTTCATATTCTCTCTATCAACTTGCAGATTATTACAAACCCGATTCATTCGTCTAACAGAAGAATCGAATGCCATTAAAAGCTCTGGTGTGTATCTTTGGGAACAAGAGTTTGTTAAATCTCTTTGATGCTCTGAAATCTGGTTCAGATACATAGTGACTATATGTGGCATAAATTTTATCCACATGCTCTCAACATTTTCAAAATTGATTGGATTCCTTTTTTGAGGCATTGTTGAAGAACCAACTTGATCTTCTTCAAATGGTTCCCCAACCTCTCCGATTTCTGACCTTTGCAGATTTCTCATGTCCCTAGCAAAATTTGCTAGAACCCCGAAACTAGATATTATTGAGTGAATGAAATCAGTTACTCCTTCTGGAGGAATTATTTGTGTAGAAATTTCTGCGGGCTTTAAACCAAGTCCTTCGTCTAAGAAATCTCTTTCAAAGCTTTCTGGGTCCTCAAATAATAATGAAGATGCATTGTAGGCGCCAACTGCTCCAGAGAATTTTCCTACTAGATTATCCGTTGTTGTTTTTAGATTTAGAATTCTGTTTCCCCACCGATTTACATATTGTGCTATAGCAAATCCGAAAGTTATTGGTTCAGCGTGTTGTCCGTGAGTTCTTCCTATTTGAATTGTATCCTTTTCTCTTTTTGCCAGATCTATCCATAACTTTTCTAACTTCACCATGTCAGGTAAAATAATATTTTTTGTGGCATCCCTGTATCTTAAGGCGTTAGCCGTATCAACAATGTCATAAGAGGTGGCAGTTGTGTGAACAAAAGGTTTTGCTTCATCACTCACTCTATCGAGTATTACGTTTACTAGGGCCTTAATCTCATGCTTGATTTTACTTTCTTCTTTGTAGACGTCGCTTGCCATTATTTGAGAAGTGGCTTGAACAACTTCCCCAGCGATTTTTGGGGTGCAGATACCATATTTTGCAAAGGTTTTTGTAAGAACGCCTTCAATTTTAGCCTTATACTTTACAAAGGCTTCCTCAGATAGATATTGTTCTAACTCTTTAACAGAATATCGGTAGTCAGTAGGAGAGATAAGATTGAATGGGGATGGTGCTTCTTTATTCATGAGGTGACCTCAGCTAGCTAGCCTTGCCATGCATCTAGAGCTGAATGGGTGCCTATGTTTAAACATATTGGGTCAGTATACGATTCGACAATTTCCTGTATTTCCTTTCTTTCTATTGCCATTATCTGGTCAACTCTTCCATTAGCTCATTAACACTTCTTAAGGCAAGGTCTTCTATTTTTCTTTTTCCTATTAATACTTGGTAGGATCCCGTACATCTTTTAGAAATCTCTTCTACAACTAATGAGGGTAATGTCGGTGGTTTACCTTCACCAGTGAAACTTATTCTCTTTAAGTATTCTCTTAAAAATTCTTTATCAAGAGCATGCCCTTCTTGTTGTTCTCCAACTTTATAGTACTGTTTTGCCCAGAATCTAGCAGAGTCGTGGGTAGGTGGTTCATCTATCTGTATAAGGTTGTTGTTATATCTTCCATACTCCAGTTTAAAGTCAGGAATGATGATATCCTTAGAGTCGGCTTCTTTATTATAAAATTCAAAGAGTTTAAAAGTGGCTTCTTCAAGTTCCCGCCACTCTTCAGCGTTAACCAATTTGTTGTTAATCGCTTGGGCTTTAGTTATCTCTACGTCGTGCCCCGCGTCAGTTTTTGTTGTAGGGGTTAGGATCATTTCCGGTAGTTCTTCGGCTAATTGTAAACCTTCGGGTAAATTGACGCCGCTTATTGTTCTCCTTCCTTTTTTGTATTCTCTCCATGCCGAGCCATATAGATATCCTCTAGTCACCCACTCTATGTCAATTCGTTCTACTTTTTGAACTTTCATAGTTCTATCGTCAATTTGTTCGAGGTAGTGGTTTGGAAAAATTTTTTTTGTTCTTTTAAGCCAATAAACTGAGAGATTATTTAATGCTTCACCTTTACGTGGAATGCCAGTGGGGAGATTTACGTCAAAAGCAGATATTCTATCAGTTGAAGCAAGCAATAGCGTCTCGCCAAGATCATATACGTCCCTAACTTTTCCTCGTTTAAATAATGGGTACGGTAAGTTGGTTTCTAATATGATTTCATGGTTTGTCTTCATTTCGAACATAACAACCCTTTATCTAATTATGAGTCTTTTTTCCTCTTTACTTTCGAATCAGCTTTAAAAATTTCTTCTTCTTTCAATCGCTTAAAGAATTTAATCTTTTCATAAAGTGAAGGATTAGATAAAGCAAGAATTTTTACAGCAGCTAAGGCTGCATTCGCAGGTTCAAAAACAAAAGAAACCGCAACACCTTTTGGTGTTACAACACTAGAAAAGACTTTAACCCAGCCCCTCTTTTCTGAATCTGGGGGACAAGCAATAACAGGATATCTCGTGAAACCAGCGACAAATCCGGAAAGAGCATCAGATAAACCAGCAACGGTAATGTAAACAATATTTAATTCTGATTTCGCATAATGTTTTAAAATTTTTAATAAATGTTCTGGAGTTTTATGAGCAGAAGCGATATTGTATTCATAATTAACAGTGTACTCCTCAAGAATACTCCCTATAGAAGTGGCAAAAGACAAATCGCTTTTAGAACCCAATATTATAACGACTTTTTGTTCAGACATAAAAAGATATTTGTCAAAGAAAAGTTAAGTATCTTTTCATAAATGTTGCAGTCTAATGTTAAGTTGAATCATAGGGAGTAATATGTAAAGCAATGCGCGCGCATTTATTTATTAATAGTGTTTTTGGCTTCTGCGCTCGTACAGGTCTTAAAAAAAGGTACCAGAAAAGAGATTATTGTTCGATCCTTAAACGAATATATGGATAGTTTGAAGGGGAAGTTGGTGAATTGAATTCTAGTTTGTATTACTTACGCTCTCTAAATATTATAGACGTCTTTGCACCATAAAATGTTAAGTAAAAGAAGATAAGGTTTAATTTTTCTTGTTCAGTTCTACTCGTCTCTTTCCTTTTGTGAGTGTAGAAACACGGACCTTTCCTTGGATCTCCATCTTCATTAACGTCTTATTTAGTTTTCCAAAACCTATGTCGTCATAACTTTCCTTCAAAAGGTTATAAAGCTCAACATCGGATAACGTGCCCTTTTTTTCTAGAATTTCTGCTATTGTTGTGTAAAGTAGGCGGGACTTCCAAGTTTTTATGGACAGTTATGCCACCATCGTTGTGGGTTTTTTTAATTGCTTAGCTTGCCTCATGAAGCTCTTGTACCACGTTTCCATGTCCGTTGATATACTTGGGCCAATATTTTCAATAGCATTCTTGAAGTTGTCGGGTGTTACCTCCTTAGCTTTCATGTTTTTCCGCAAAGCGTGTAAAGCAGCCTCCCGACAAAACGCATCAATATCAGCTCCAGAATAGCCTTTTGTCATACTTGCTAGATGGGATAGATCTACATCTTTTGTTATAGGCATGTCTTTCGTGTATATCTCGAAGATCTTCAACCTAGCCTTTTCGTCTGGCTGAGGAACGTAAATTAAGCGGTCAAACCTGCCAGGTCGAAGAACAGCCGGATCTACAATATCTGGTCTGTTCGTTGCAGCGATTATGACCACATCCTCAAGAGAGATTATTCCATCCATTTCCGTAAGAAGCTGGCTTATAACTCGCTCTGCCACACCACTGTCACCGAAACCCATTCCCCTTTTTGGAACGAGTGCGTCAAATTCATCAAAGAAAATCACCGAGGGAGCTGCCATCCTCCCCTTCTTAAAGACCTCTCGAATGGCTTTCTCCGATTCTCCTACCCATTTAGAAAAGACTTCTGGACCTTTTATTGTGATGAAATTTGCTTCGCTTGCGGTGGCGACAGCCCTTGCCAACATAGTTTTTCCACATCCAGGTGGTCCAAAAAGCAGGATTCCTCTGGTTGGACGTATCCCCATTCTGGTGAAGATCTCTGGATTATTTAAAGGCCACTCGACCGCTTCCCTAAGATCAGCCTTCACGCCTTCCAAACCACCTATGTCTTCCCAAAGAACAGTAGGTATCTCAACGTAAACTTCCCTCATCGCGGTCGGTGTGATTTCCTTGTAAGCATTCGTGAAGTCTTCTAGCTGAATCGCCATCTTCTCCAAGACGTTAGGGGGAACCCTCTCTTCCTTTAGGTTTATCTCAGGTAGATACCGACGTAAGGCTTTCATAGCCGTTTCTCGGCACAATGCCGCGAGGTCTGCTCCGGTGTAACCATGTGTCTGCTTAGCAAGTTTCTTTAGGTCAACATTTTCCTCTAGTGGCATTCCTCTCGTGTGGATTTGCAATATTTCATACCGAGCTGATTGATCGGGTACCCCGATCACTACCTCCCTATCGAACCTTCCCGGTCTTCGGAGCGCAGGATCAAGAGCGTCAGGTCTGTTCGTTGCACCAATAACTATAACATTTCCACGTTCTGCTAGTCCATCCATCAACGCAAGAAGTTGAGCAACAACTCTTCTCTCAACTTCCCCTTGAACCTCTTCTCGTTTCGGTGCAATGGCATCAAGCTCATCAATAAAAATAATACTAGGCGCGTTTTTCTGAGCCTGCTGAAACATCTCTCGAAGCCTGGCTTCAGATTCCCCATAAAATTTGGACATTATCTCTGGACCGTTTATCGAGGAGAAGTTAGCCTCAGACTCGCTTGCTACAGCTCTTGCCAATAATGTTTTTCCACATCCTGGTGGACCATGCAACAACACTCCCTTAGGAGGCTCTATCCCCAACCTTTGGAATAGCTCTGGATGCCGGATAGGAAGCTCAACCATCTCTCTAATCCGTTGAATCTCATCATGTAGTCCACCGATGTCCTCATAAGTTGTTCGTGGCACGCCTATTGATTCTGGGGCAGGTTCACTTAGAATTTGTAGATTTGTTTCGTATGTTACTCTAACAACCCCATGTGGTCGGGTTTTAGATACAGTAAATGGTATGGCGTGACCAAGCATCATAACGAGAGTTGTGTCCCCTTCAACAAAGGCTTTCTCCATAAGCCTGTTCTTCACGAATCTAGCGAAGTCCTCATCAACATTTAATCTCATATCAACTGGAGCCAAGACGATGTTTACAGCACTCTTCACTAAGGCTGAGCGTACCACTGCAAATTCGTTTATCGCTACTCCCGCATTCTTGCGAGTTAGTCCATCAATACGCATAATTTCTCGATTTTGATCCTCAGAATAAGCTGGCCAAGCTATTGCAGTTGTGATTCTCTTCCCCGATATCTCAATCACATCACCTGCGGAAATACTTAGCTGTTGCATAGCCCTCTGATCAATTCTAGCAATTCCCCGGGCCACATCACGTTGTCTGGCATCCCCAACTCTTAATTGAACCTCGCTCATATCCTTCACTTCCACATCTCAAAAAGATGTTAAACTATAATATCTGAAGTTAAAATCATATCTTATGTTTTTCAACTTCATTTTCTAAAGAGCACTGTTTTATATAAATTTTATTCTTCTCTTTTTCTTCAATTGGATAGTACATGAAATCTACAAACCCAATAATCCTGTTACCGTTTGAAAAACAACATATGCTAACAAAATTAATGCTGCTATTATGATTGCTAATTGTATTTTATTCAAAACCTTCCCTATTGTTAGAGAGAAACAACTTTATGTAAAAAAAGTTATGGTAAAAAAGGTATAATGAATGGCTGATTAAATTTGATTTATCTTTGTTTTATATGCAAGAACCGTTTATTCAATTGTCCATCAAATTCCCTTTTCTCTTTTTAAGTTAAATTTTGCATTATACACGAGTGGAAGTTGAGAAGACGAGAACAAAAAATTGGAAGATTGACCCATGAAAAACTGGATACAAGTTAAGATTCTTCTCTCTATTATTAAACTATCAGCCCAAGGACTAACGAGTTTATTCGAGATCCATATGAACTCTCATATATCTACCGTAACTATTGAAGAAACATTGACAAATTTAGTGGAGAAGAATCTTGTAAAGTTCAAAGGAGGAGAGATAGGAGCTTCTAGTGAGCAGAGACTTAAACTTGCTTTGCTTGCTATCCAACATGGAGCGGATTTAGAGAATGCCTGCAGATACTTGGATTGGAAGGAATTCGAGGATCTAACCATTGTAGCTCTTGAGTTGAATGGTTTTGTGGCTCATAAACATTTTCGG